>JAGXIP010000015.1 GCA_024635585.1 Saccharicrinis sp.
TACTATCAATTACAAATTGTCACCGATAGCAAAAGGTATCAATCCACATTCATTAAAAAGTAAAACAATTTACACTTACTTAGATTGAGATTAAATTTCCCGAAATTTGACAACATTGTCAGATTTCGGGATTTTTATTATGACTGAGAAGCGTGACGCTCACTTAAATTAATTTACTTTCTGCCCCTTCATTTAAAAGCGATGGTTGCAAATTTACTTTGTTTTAAAAAAATGCATTAATGTATCAAAACCCTTTGTTCGTTCTGTTAGAACAATAGCTCCTTTTGCAAGTTCTTCGGCCGATACTGAACTTTGTTGACTTGTTTCATTTATCTCTTGAATAGACAGGTTAACTTGCTCCAAATTCTGTCCTTGTTCACTTGAGGCTGTTGCAATATCCGCCATATACTCCGATGTTTGCTGTACTTCGGGAATCAGTTTTTGCAGCAGCTTATTTGCTATGTTTGTGGTCTCTAAAGTTCTGTTTGCTGTTTCACCAATATCGTCGGCAGCCTTTTTGCTTCGTTCTGCCAGTTTACGAACTTCATCGGCCACTACAGAAAAGCCTTTTCCATTGTCACCAGCCCTTGCTGCCTCTACAGCTGCATTAAGCGCAAGCATATTGCTTTGAAAGGCTATATCGGAGATGATTTGTATTTTTTGAGATATCTCTAAAATGGAAGTGTTATTATCTTGGGATAATTTCCCTATCCCAACTATCACTTTCGCCACTTCCTTGGTGATGTCATTTGCATTTGAAGCACTCTCCGTTACACTTTGTATAGATGAAGATATCTCTTCGAGCGACGCGGCAAGTTCTTCAATAGTTGATGCCTGCTCATTAGCCCCTGAAGCTACTGTTTGCGCTCCTTTGCTAATTTGCACGCTTTCAAGGTTGTTATTCTCCGAAATAAAATTGATGCTATTAATCACATTTTTAAGTTTGCTTGCCATCGCATTAAGCGCTTCTGCAAGATCGCCAATCTCATCGTGCCTTCGTACTGTGAGTTTGGCGGTTAAGTCCCCTTTCAAAATTTGTTGTGCAAATTGTACGCCTTCTTTAACCTGTTTTACAAATGAGTTATTAAGAAATAAAACCACCAAGAAGAATAGAATAAAAACGACAGGGGTAAAAGAAAAGATAGTTTTTATCATACTCCTTATTTCGGCGTAAGCCTCCTCCTTGTCAAGTTTACCAATAACATGGTATCCTTTTCCCATATTTTGATAATAAAAAAGTGCCTTCTCCTTTGTATTTGTGTTATCTAAAACATACTCATTACATGTGTTCTCTAATGATTTGCTGAGGAGATCAGCTGCAATTTGTATGTCATTTATTAAATAGGCTGGTTTTGGATGGACAATTAAATTGGTATCGCTATGGTACATAAAAAAATAGCTCGACTCAAGGAATCGATCTTTAGTAAGGTAATGGAGTAATTTGTCATGAATAAGGACAGCATCCTCTTCTCCATATTGATCTAAAATAATATTTCCAATAGTATTAAGGCCAGATAAGTACGCATTGGTTCTTACATCCAATTGATGAATCAACCTTTTTTTCTCAAAATGAAAAGCTGTGTATGCAAGCGCCAAAACAAGGAGCATTGCAAACAGTGAAATACCAAGATTCATCCGTGTTTTGGTACCTAAGTTTTTGGTAAGATTAATTTTAAACATTAAGTTTTAAAAAATTTAACAATCATAGATAATTCTTTGATATTAGATGTGAGTCTACCTGTAGCAGCAAACATATCTTCGGACAATACAGCATTTGACTGAGATACTTGATTCAGTTGCTGAATTGCGGTGTTAATATATTGTATTGA
This sequence comes from Saccharicrinis sp., assembly GCA_024635585.1. GTDB lineage: Bacteria > Bacteroidota > Bacteroidia > Bacteroidales > Marinilabiliaceae > Saccharicrinis. The sequence continues at coordinate 1,830 of JAGXIP010000015.1, forward strand.
TCCTTCAATATCAACGATAGCATCTACAACCTGCCTAATTCGTAATTCGCTTTGCTTTATTTGTGGAATCACATTTTGCAATTCACTATCTGTCAACGCTGTAGTGTTTACAATACTTTCCGATAGTTCGTTTATATCATGTGCGGCTGATTTACTCATCTCAGCTAAGCGCCTCACTTCGTTTGCAACAACCACAAAGCCTTTTCCCTGCTCACCTGCTCTAGCTGCTTCAACAGCCGCGTTGAGGGCAAGAAAGTTTGTTCTGAACGCTATTTCGCTCACCACATTAATTTTATTGGCAATTTGCTTTATGGCGGTAATGCTCTCTGCAGATGCCATGCTAACCTTATCTAAATTGTTAGATGTTTGCATGGCAAGCTGTCCTGTTTTTAATGCAATTTTGGATGCCATTTGAAACGAATCTGCAATACGGTCAACGGTTGATACAAGCTTGGCTATAGTTGTAGCTTGGTGCAAAGATCCATCCGACACCTGCTTGGTAGATTTATAAATACCCTTAGCGGTTTGTTTAACATCCAAAGTCCCTACACTAATTTCTTTAGCTACTTCAGATAGTTTATACGTCATCCCGTTTAAGGAATTTGCTAAATCTCCCATTTCATCGTTTCTTTCAATATGCATCGTATATTGTAAATCACCAGTTACAATAGTTTGTGTAAACCTAAGTGCTTCAATTAACGACGCTGTAATATTTTTAGAAAATCGTGCTACTGCATAAATAAAAATAGATAGAAAAAAGATGGATGCAAGTAATATGGCAGTCATTTTTTTGGTAAGTGCCGCGTTAAGCTGTTGTGTTGGTATTTTTATTACCGCATTTAAATATGATACCCCAATGGCGGCATGGTAAAGCGTCCAATCATTATATGTTGTATGGCTAACTGCCATTCCCTCATCCGAATGCAGACTTTTCCCTAATCCGAAGAGCTATCTTCTTGTCCTCCTCGATAAATTGTATTTTTGGCGAAGCATAAACGCCTCCGTTTGCATCTGTAATTAGTGGATAGCCATTACCTAAAAAAGTACTTTGCGAGAGCGCATGTGCAATATTTTTCTTTTGCTCAGTTGAGTTTGCTTGCTCCCCATAAAGCTCAACAATATTGAACACCAACTTTAGTTGATCGGTAGCATATATCTCCATTTGGTCATGGATACGCTGAGCTTGAACAACATAAGTTTTCCGTGCCAGCACAAATACCATCAAAAAACTTAGGCCTACGATGACCATAAAGAATTTGGTACTGAATTTTTGTTTGTTTATGAAAATCATTTTTTACTTCTGATTAGGCGCTTGGTTTGTAGCCTGTCGTATGCCAACATCTGTTTGCTGTTGTAACAGATTCATTCTATCTCGGGTAGCTCAGGGTAATTTACGAAAGCATCATCTGCAAGTTTCAAAAGCTTTTTCAATTACCTTAGGTATTCCACTAATGGCCTTAATTTTAGGGTAAACCTTAAGCTTCATGTGTTGCACCGTGTTAATGTACTTTTGTAAAAAACTACTAATGCCTTAATTTAATTGACTAGCTAAGGTGATTACTATAACTATCGAAGGACAATAGCAGCAATGATAAAGAAATTCTCACACCCGGTTGTTTCTGCAACTGAGAATTTTATTTACTTCCACCACCTCCTTTAGTCTTGAATCAACTCATAATTTGTACTACGACCTCCTGATTCCTCTTGTTTTAGAATGCCCTTTTCAATTAAATCTTTTATATCTCGTAATGCAGTATCCGCTGAACACTTTGCAATTTTAGCCCACTTAGATGTTTTCAGTTTTCCATCGAATCCATCCAAAAGCTTATTTAACATCAGACGTTGCCTAGCATTCAAATCAGTCGCTTTGTGTATGTCCCAAAAATCGACTTTAAAATGAACTCTTTTTAAGGTTTGTTCTGTTGAAATTAATGCACAATATAAACAGTTTAAGAACCAATCCAACCATTCGGTAATATTACCATCGCTATACTGAACCTTTTGCAAAATTGTATAATAGTCTTTTTTTTCTGCCAATATCTGATTCGAAAGACTGTAGAATCGTTGTGCACTATTCTCCGACCGAGCCAATAACATATCGGAAATTACCCGTGCAATTCGGCCATTACCATCATCGAAAGGATGAATAATTATAAACCAGAAATGTGCAATTGCTGCCTTTAATACCGCATCTATTTTAGATTCGTCATTAATCCACACCAACAAATCATCAATTTCCGATTTAACAAGCTTATGAGAAGGTGCTTGGTAGTGAATTTTTTCCTTTCCCATAGCACCCGAAACCACTTGCATTTCATCTTTGCGATAACATCCAGTATCAATCCTTAGCATTCCGCTCCACCCCGTTGGAAATAATGCCGCATGCCATCCAAACAATCGCTCGTCACCAAGGGGTTTATTGTAATTCTGTGTTGCATCTAACATCATTTCTACAACGCCATCAACGTCTCTATCTGAATGTACCATGCCCGCATATTCTATCCCAAGCTTCCGTGCAATTGAGGAACGTACTTGCTCATAATTCAGCAGTTCACCCTCTATTTCTGATGATTTTAAAACATCCAGCGTTAGGGTAGAAAGAATGGCTTCTTCCCGAATCGAAAAACCGAGTACTTCCATTTGCCCTAAAATCTTTCCTTGCAGATGTCGAACCTTACCTAAAATAACATGTATTCTTTTGTCGTCCCAAGTAAAATTAGGCCATTGTTTATATTGATAGATATATTTAGCCATATTAAACTACTCATTTTGCGGTAAATATATGTATTATTCTCCGCATATTTAATGAGAATAGAGGTATTTTTCGCCGCATTTGGGTTTTGGGTGGTTGGGAGCACTTAAAAGAATAGTTGCAGAGGGCAATTGTGCAAGGAACAAAAAAATTGGAGCCTCTGCTGCGAAACTATGCAGAGACTCCAATTTTACGCATCCTATTTGACTAAGCCATTCATTATAAATTGGTTCTATTTCTTAATCAGTTCTGCAAGCTTGTCATTATCCAATCGTGACATCCTGCTAATTGCGCCCGGTTTGTATTCTCCTTTTGTATTTATCAACACATAACTTGGGAATCCATTAACAGAAAATAATTTCATTAGCTCAGCTTCAATCTCTTGCGCCACAAAAACATGCGTCCCACTTAATTCAAATTCTGCAATTTTAGTTTTCCACTTCTCAACACTCGAATTTCTTGAGGTACATAAATAAACAAATTCAACTGGCAAATCCTTTGCTTCTGTATGAAGCTTTTTACTATGTGGCATTTCCTGAATGCATGGGGCGCACCATGTAGCCCAAAAATCAATTACCAATGCTTTATTTTCAAAGGATTTTTTAAGATTTGAGAGTAATGTTTCAGCTTTAATATTGTCTAACTTATAAAGCTTTGCACCAAAGGGGGTTTCGGCAATGGGTTCTCCAAATTGATTTTCTGAAACCAAAGGTTTTGAATCCTGAAGAGCTCTATTTATAGCTGCTAATTTTTCTACATTATCATCATACTGCTTTTTAATAACCGCCTTGCACCAATCAGTTTTTACAGTTTTCAAAACCGCTTCTGTCATTACCTTTTGTTCGTTTGGATCTTTGCTCGTAATTTTGATTTTTAATAAATCGGCTTTTGAAGGTTCAAACAAAGAATCCAAATAAGATATTGTCTGCAATGTCGATTCAATTACCAATGTGTCATGTAGTATTTGGTTAGCCTGTATCATTAAAGAACGGAGCTTGATGGTATCGAAAGGAAGTGAATCGGAGATTTTTTTCTCAATTTGAAGTATGGAATCCAACAGCGCAATATCTGATTTACCTAATTGAGAATATGATTTATACTCACTCAATTTTTTATCTGCCCTCCTGCGAGAATTTACAGATAAGTAAGTAAATAAATAATTATAAAATCCCATACCGTTGTTAGAGTTTAGATATGGTTTGTGTGCATTAACTTGCTCAAAAAGTTCAGGACTCATATTTTTGCCCCAATGTTTGACACACAAGTCTGCATAATAATCCGATTGCCTTTCATTAATTAAAAGCCAAGAAAAATCGGATGGGTTTTGATTAATAAACTCGTTATCAAGTTCGTGAAGAATGCTGTATAGACTGTCGTACTTAGCAATGAAGACATCATAATCCAATTTACGATCTCGTTTAACAAGCGATATGGCCTTACTTAATTCCAATTGCTTTTCGCGCTTAAATAATACATGATTGTTCATATAGTTATTTAGCTCCCCATCTGTTCCTAAATATTTAATGCCGGGACCATTATATTGCACACCTTTTTCTGATATTAGTTTTTCGGCATCTAACTCAATAAACAAATCTTTATTTGCATAAATCCCAGCATAAAACAATCTGCCTGCACTAATCCATATCTGCTGAAAGGGAAATGCATAATCCAATTCTAATTCAAATGTTCCGTCAGGATTAAGTTTACAACTTTTCTTAATTTGACGTTGCTCAAAAGGAGTTACGATTGAATAGCTAATCTTAGCCTTATCTATATCCTCTTCTGAGATATTAAGTACTTTCCCTTTAACAATGGGAATATTCCTGCTGCTCTTAAAATAATTATTAAAATTGTTGTCCTCAATTGAAATGGTACTCTTTGGCTTTTGACCAAACATGGAGGATGTAATCAAAATGATAAGTAGTGTTAGGTTTTTAGTTTTCATCGTTAAATAGGGTTTAATTGTTGTAAAGGGTTTTTAAGCTAGCATAAAACCATCAATATGTGCATATCAATTGGCATAATTTGGGTTTTGCATAAGGTTATTACAGTAGCTAAAACTAACAACATTTTAAATATATCCGTCATTTGTTCGCTTTTTATTTTACTTAAATATGCATTACTTACTCAAAAGAATGATTTTACTGGTTTAAATCTATCATCTAAAAATGTATTAGTGTTTTAAAACCGTTTGTTCATAAGGTTAGTATATTAGCTCCTTTTGCAAGTTCTTCGGCCGATACCAAACTTTGTTGACTTGTTTCATTTTTCTCTTGAGTAGACAGGTTGATTGCTCCATGTTTTTGTCCTTGTTCACTCGTGGAAGGTTACAATAACTTATCCAACTGCCGAAGAGACTTTGGAAGCATTGAAACGCCGAGAACTACGCACAAGGGCAAGACACAATTGGCAAACCGTTGGCGATAATAGAATAGTTTTACTTTACGGTGGATTGGTGGGTAGGGTACGATTTAGCAGTCAAACATTTGTCTTATTTCACTAACTATCTCAACTTCTTTAGAAGTGTTTATTTTGCCCATTCTCCGTTTTATTAAACTTTTAGGAATTGTTACAATTTTATGTAACCGCACAACTTAGTCAACTGTCAAGCCTGTTCCTTCCGATTCTTTTTAATGCTTCCTAATTATCAAATCACTATCATTCGAATCGTCAGGGATTCGACTAGAAATAAATGCAATTATTATATGATCGTACGTCCCAATTTGAGATGTAAGAATTCGTTGCTCTTGAATTTAGCCATTTTAACAATTTATGTTTATTTTCGTAATCAAAGTCCAAAAAGAATTAAACTTGGTGAAAAGCGAACTACCTGATAATATACAAGTTATCGACAAAAAGACATTTAAACTTGTCTTTGAGCAATATTTTAATGCCCTCTGTGCATTTGGCAATAAATATTTAGACAATATGGATGCTGCTCAGGATATGGTTCAAGAGGTATTCATTCATTTTTGGGATAAGCATCAGGAATTTGACCATATTAATACCATTAAAGCTTTTCTATATACTTCTGTGCGCAACAAGTGTTTAAATTATTTAAAGCACCAGGCCGTGTTGCAAAAACATGAGAATAGTTTAATTTACGAATTGGAATCGGAACAATTTTTTGGCAATCAAATTATTGAAGAAGAAACTTTCAATCAGCTTTTTCTAGAGATAAGGAGTTTACCCAATGCAGCCCAAGAAATAATGCTATTGGCATTAAATGGACTAAAAAATCAAGAGATTGCCGACGAACTTAACATTAGCGTTAATACCGTTAAAACACAAAAAAAGATAGCATATTCAAAATTAAAAGACCGCCTAAGTCCTGTATTAATGGGTATATTCTTAAGTTTATAGCTGCGGTAAAATCCTTATAAAATTAGTAATATTCAATCAAAAATCCTTAACTAATGATTGTGGCATGTGATACTGGTTATGTTGTGCAATATATTAATTGTATCTGACATGACACCTTTGGTGCCAGAACTACCCACCCATTAATTTACCTTGCCATACTGACACGGCTAAATACATAGATCCCTTGGAGCTTTTATTTCAGTAATAAACACTATACCACATAGCAAACCATATAAATTTCAAACTAGAAGATGTTTGTTTTTACTGTCGAATATGTCGTTTAAAATAAATCTTTGAAAAATAAATACTTTTTCTTCACCCACTTTTTAACTTGGTTGTTTTAGAACCATAAGAAAATAAAAATATGAAACGAGCCCCCGAAGGGTCGGGGCAGGCTATGAGAGTTACTTCTCACAAAACCTGTCCCGCCTAAGTGGGAGGAGAATGATTGTAATGGCGAGTTCCATGTGGCAAATAAAATAAATATAAATACATGAAATTTTTTTTTCACATAGCAGACTTAATAGTAAAAGACATTAAAGGAAAACTTAATGCATCGGAGAAATCAGAATTAGATGCATGGGTAAATGAAGATCCTGAGAATGCCGTAAGCTATAAAAAGGCAAAAGATGCAAAGAGACAACTCAGTAAGCTCGAAGTTTATAAGCTTTTTAACGTTGATAAAGCATGGTCTGCTATTGAAGATGAATTGTTTAAAACGAAAACCATAAATCTTTTTTCTACAAGAATACTTCGCTATGCTGCTGCCATTTTATTACCCATATTAATAATTGGTGGTGCCAGTTATTTATTTTTTAACCAGAAAACTACCAATACATTGGCCTCAATTGATGCCGTAATTAAACCAGGAACGCAAAAGGCAGTATTGATACTTTCAAATGGTGGTACGGTTGATTTGGAGAATGAAACATCGCCTGCGCAAATTGATGAGAACTATGTAAACATTACAAATATTGACAAGCAGCTTAGTTATGCTTCAGAAAAAAGCAGTGAAGCTCCAAAGGAAATTATCTATAATGAGTTAATAACCCCCAGAGGCGGTAGCTACAACCTAAAATTAGCTGATGGTAGCGAAGTTTGGTTAAATGCTGGTTCAAAACTAAAATTCCCTGTGGCATTTATTGATAGCACACGCCAGGTATTTTTAGAAGGGGAGGCCTATTTTAAAGTAGCACACAATGGAAAACCTTTTGTCGTAAATTCAGGAAATTTGGATGTTCGGGTTTTGGGAACCTCGTTTAATATTTCAGCTTATGCCGATGATAAAGAAATAAAAACAACATTGGTTGAAGGTAAAGTGCAAATTGATTATGCAAATTCCGATAATACAACTAACGTAAGTAGAATCCTAACACCGAATAAGCAAGCCGTTATTAGTAAATCGGATACAGATATAGAAATAACAGAGGTGAATACATCGCAATACACATCGTGGATGCTAGGTAAAATTGAATTTGAAAATGAACCTTTGAATGAAGTTATGAAGCGCTTAGCCCGATGGTATGATTTTAAGTATGAATTTAAAAACAATAAAGCACAAGAGTTTCATTTCTCAGCACGTATAGACAATACGGAAAGCATTTCAAATATTCTTGAAATGTTAGAAATGACAACCGATGTGAAATTTGAAGTAAGAAATAATACAATTGTAATATTATAAAAAAATGGGAAATGCGGCCACATTTCCCATTCTTAATCAGTTTAATAAAGACGTCCAATCTTTAATAATTCTTTAAAGTTATGAAAAATAAAAATATCAAACAACGGAATTCTAGAAATTCCGAAAGCATAAAATATGCCTTAACGAAAGGACTTTTCATCGGCATAATACTATTGAGTTCGCTGTTTGCCAAAGCACAAACACAGCAAATTAGCATCAACTTAAGTGATACCACTGTTGAAGCCATTATAAATGAGCTTAAGAAGCAAACCGATATTAACTTTATTTACAATAACGAATTAATAAGCAAGAGCCCAAAGGTTTCATTATCCATTACAAATGGCACGGTAGAACAAGCATTGAAGCAGTGCTTTAAAACTACTAACCTGACTTTTAAAAAGACAAACAATACCATCGTTATCACACCTGCCGAAGAAGGTTCAGTTGCACCGGTTTCTAAACCAAATGTACTCACTCAAACCCTTCGGGGCAAAATTATCGATCGCGATTCTAAAATGACTCTACCATTCGCCAATGTTATAGTTTTGAATACCAATCCAATGATTGGAGCTCCTGCAGATGTGGACGGTAATTTTGCCATAGAAAACTTACCGGTAGGCCGTTATTCAATAAAAGTTTCCTACATGGGTTATGAAGATGCTGTATTGTCGGAAATACTTTTAGGATCTGCAAAGGAAGTGGTTTTAACTGTTGAAATATCAGAAAAAGTAGCATCGCTTGGTGAGATTAATGTAACTGTTAAAAAAGGTGAACCCTTAAACGAAATGGCTACCATTAGTGCCAAATCATTTAGTGTTGAAGAAACCCAGCGTTATGCTGCAAGTATCAGTGACCCAGCACGTATGGCTCAGGCTTTTGCTGGAGTATCAACAGGTGATGATGCATCCAATGAAATTATTATACGTGGCAACTCACCAAATTGGTTACTTTGGCGATTGGAGGGGGTTGAAATACCTAATCCGAACCACTTTGCCGAAGAAGGTTATTCTGCAGGCGCGGTTAGTATTTTAAGCTCAAATATGTTAAGCAGATCTGATTTTTATACGGGTGCTTTTCCTGCAGAGTTTGGGAGCGCCCTTTCCGGTGTTTTCGACATTCGTTTAAGAAATGGAAACAACCAGAAAAACGAATTTTCATTTCAAGCGGGTGTATTGGGATTGGACTTCTCAGCCGAAGGCCCCTTTAAAAAGGGTTACGATGGATCCTATTTGATAAACTACAGGTATTCAACACTTTCGATATTAAATTTGGCCAACATTCATATTTCAGAGAATACTTTGCCAAACTATCAGGATTTGTCGTTTAAAGTGAATTTGTCCACTAAAAAAGCGGGCACCTTTGCCTTGTGGGGCGTTGGGGGTATTTCTGATTCTGATGAGAAGTACCTACCTGACAGTACTTTAAATGAAGATTTTGAAGATGGATACAGTGATAATACCAAATATGGAATGTATGCTACCGGTTTGAGTCACACCATTTTTCCCGATAAAAAATCATATGTAAAAACGGTAATTTCGCAATCCATGGGTTATAGCTCACAAACCTACGATGTTATGGATAGTTTGGGTGTTTTGCGTGGTGATTTTTTTGATGAACTTAAAAACAGAGCTGTTAGGGTAAGTTCATTTTATAACAGAAAATTATCAAGTCGTTTGACACTTAGAATGGGGGCAGTTTACAATGAATTGAATTACAGTTATTATACCCGTGAAATAGATAGCACACAAAATTGGAATACCTATATAAATAGTGCTGACCACACTCAATTGTATCAAGCCTATGCACAATCGAAATATAAGTTTTCAGACAATATTACTTTTACTGCTGGCTTGCATTATGCACATTTTGCTTTAAGCAACGATAATTCATTGGAACCCCGTTTGGGTTTAACTTTTGATTTACCTAAAAGACAGAAATTGAGTCTAGGTTACGGCCATCATAGTAAAAATGAGAACTTAATAGTTTATTTTGTTGAGGTTGAAAAACTGGATGGCTCAGTGTATATGCCCAATAAGGATTTAAAAATGTCACGTTCAACGCATTATATTCTCTCTTACGAGAAAATGTTGGGTAAGAATATGAGCTTAAAAGCCGAAACTTATTACCAGAGCATCAGTTCATTGCCAGTTCCTAATAACCCTAACAAATATTGGTCTCCAATTTTTGGCGGGGTTCTTCCCGAGGATACTTTAGCAAATATAGGCGAAGGACGTAATTATGGCTTGGAACTTACGTTACAGAAGTATTTTTCAAACAATTACTACTTTATGTTTTCCAGTTCGTTATTTAATTCGGAGTACAAGCCTGCCGATGGTCAATGGTATAATACCAAATACAATGTAAACTACATTAACAATTTGGTAGGTGGTAAGGAGTATAAGTGGGGTGAAAACAAACTGTTGGGAATCAATGGTAAAGTTATTTGGTCGGGAGGAAAAAGAATGAACTATCCTATTGACCTAGAAGCCTCTATTGAAGAGGGAACTACTGTGCTTGATGAAAATGTGGATATTTTTTCAACCCAAGGTTCGGACTATTTTCGTGTTGATTTGGGAATTCGTTTGCATTTCTTTAAAGAAAAAACAGAACACATTATATCGTTGGATGTTCAAAATTTAACCAATCGTGCCAACCAATGGTTTGAATTTTATAATAAAGAAACCCAAAGCATTGAAGATTATCCAATGGCAGGACTTATTCCTATTGTAAACTATAAAATAGTGTTTTAACCCGTACTTACTAAAATATTTTATAAAAAATCTACTTTAAAAACCATGATAATAGGACTAAGCCACACTTAAAGTGGCTTTTTTCTTGAATTAGGTTGGGGTAAAACCCGTATTGAACGACGATTTCGAATTAAAACCAACATCATGCAATACTTCCAAAATGGTTGTTTCTGCAACTGAGAATTTTATTTGCTTACTTGCTTCCACCTCCTTTAGTCTTGTAAATGCTGTATCCTGAATTATTCTCCGCTTATTTAATGGGAATAGAGGTTGTTTTCGGCATATTTAAAGTTTTTGGTGGCAGGGTAGGTAGCGCTTCATACCTTAAATTAGCATTTAAACCCTATTTTCCAATCGCTTTTAAAATTCTATCCTCATTAATCAAAACATCTTTCATTAGCAGTTGATATGGGAATTGTTTGTGTTTTGAAGACCTAAATCCATCCAAAATATTGAGTAGCGAACTGGCTGTTATTAATGATAAATTTATTTCGAACTCCAAATCACAATCATTGACAAAATCATCGCTAAATTCCGGTGCAACGAGTAAAGATTTAACAACATTATATCCATTTAATTTTGCCAAGTCAACGTACGATTTTATCTGTCTAGAGACTGAACTGAATTTATTATATCCGCTTTCTTTTACTGTTTTGCATTCGATGATGATAATATCTTGGTTACCTAAATTTAAAACAAGATCGATTTTATTTTTTGCTGTATTTAGTTTCTTTTTTATGGTTTCATCTACATTAAAGCCAAGCTGCTCGAATATTTTTTGTGTTACGCACTCAAACTTTAAACCTAATTCGCTTTCTTTAATCGTGATACCATTCTCCCTCAATAAGTTCAAATTTCTACACCCAATAGCAATATAGTTTTCAATCAATAAATTCTCCGCATCCTTGTATGCATCTAGGATATTTAAAACCAGATCGCCCCTAGTTTTTAGTCCCTTAGCAGCTATAAAAGATTTAAGATCTTCAACAGATAAAATATCTAAAATATCACGTGGTTTAATATTAAAGTCTAAAAGAGTACTACTGTTTAGTAGTATATCTTCGGACATTTCAAATGCTGCAAGCACAGTTTTTCTGAAGGTCTTGAGTTCTTCATTAATCTCCAACAAAAGTTTCTCATACCCTTCCACTGAGATGCCTACTTTTTCATCGAGTTCAATATCATTGAAATAAGCTATTAGATTTTCAATTTTCTCTTCGAGTGTCTGTCCCTTTAAATTTGATGAAATCTTCAATCCATTACTCCAAATGTCGTTAATAACTTTTTTCTTTTCCGTTAAATTGGTTCCGTCTTTATGTATGCCATTTTTCAATAGGTTTGAAAAAGAAATACCCTCTTTGATTATCTGTTTAATTTTTGTTTCATAATCAAGTTCTTTAACGTTGATATTGTGTTTGCGGCAGATGAGATTTATTTGCGGTTCTTTTAGCGTTTTAAGAACACGTCTGAAATATTTGTTTGCTATTTCCTTATTCCTTATTTTCCGTAATACACTTATCACCTCGTCGGCAACGTAAATCAAATTATTTTTCTTCGAGTAAAAAACTACCCCTATATTTTTTAGGGCAGTTGTTACGCTGTCTATATCGTTTTTTACCGGGGGGATAATCAGGTAGTTAATCAGTTTTACTTCCTCTTGCGACAATTCTAATTGATTTGTCAATGTTAATAAAATCGACAATTCATCATCGGTAATTTTTGAATCCCTATTATTTTCGTGGTCGTTATTGTAGGCAGTTTCTACACAAGCTTTATAAATTTGATAATCCCGTTTACGTCCCTCTTCAATTTCAGTACTATCTGCATCCAATTGAGTTTTTAATTCCTTTGTCCGTTTTTTAATATTTGCTAATTCTTTCTCGTAAAGCCTTGCAAGCCAATCTTGTTTCAATATATTGTTCCCGTCTTTAATTAGTATGTCGATTAAAATATCCAACTGCGATGTTGTGTTCACAAATTCGGCTTTAACGGTTTGTGCAAATTCGTCTTTTGTTAAATCGAATATTTTCGCAATATTAATACTATCAACACCTTTCAAGTTATTACTATTGTCGGATAGTATTTTATCTATTTTCTTGCTGTTTTTGGGATTACCGGCTTTTATATTGTCAATTATTTTTAAGAAGGAATTTTTTTCAAGTGAATTGAGATTGTCGAGGATTTTTTCAAGTTTCATTACTGTGGATTTTAGTTAGGATTTCGGTTATTTTAATATTGAGTTTATCAATTTTATCTTCCAATCCATCGTTGTTGTCACTAACCATTGCATCCACAAATATTGAATTCACAATCGAAAGCCCGAAAATACCCCCTGTTAATACA
>JAGXIP010000217.1 GCA_024635585.1 Saccharicrinis sp.
AAAGGACAGTAGTAGGAGCTTCACCGTACAGCACTTCCAATAATAACCCTTTGTCGGTTATGAATAACCAATTTTATTCTCAAAACGATTACCGCATGCAAAGTTCGCTTTATCTGAATTTGAAACTGGCGAAAGGTTTAGCGTTTAAAACATCTAATGGTTTTAATGTGGTATATACAGAAGAGAATACCTATGAAAATATAAATTCAAAAACAGCATCATCGCCTAATAGTGGTCTGTATGAGAATAGTTTGTTTACTGATTTGTTATCTGAAAATACTCTGACATATGCGTTGAAAATGGGGAAACATAATTTCGATGCTTTGCTTGGGTTCTCAATTCAGGAGAGGAAAACTAAAATAGCCGGAATATATGGTAATAACTTCCCTACGGATTACATACGTACGCTCAATGCTGCTGGAGCTATTTTACAGTACGATGACACCGATCTCGCTACCGGCACCTGGGAAGAAGAAGAAGGATTAGTGTCTTTATTCTCGCGTTTTGCTTATTCGTATGACGATAAATATCTGTTATCAGCTAGTTTTAGGGGCGATGGTAGCTCTAAGTTTGGTAAAAACAATCGTTGGGGGTATTTCCCTTCGGTTTCACTGGGATGGCGCATTTCGGAAGAAGATTTCTTTAAAAACGCTGTAACTTGGGTTGACCAATTAAAATTGCGTGCCAGTTATGGTGTTACAGGTACAGATGATATACCAAATTATGCCAATACCAATGTATTGTCGGCAAACAGTTATGTGTTAGGAAGTTCCAATGGGTCTGTAGTTCCGGGGATTTCTAATACATCCAGTGTTATTGGTAACCCTTCGCTACAATGGGAGCAAACCAACGAATTTAACTATGGTATTGATTTTACTGCTTTTAATAGTAGAGTTAATTTAGGAGTTGATTATTATTATGCCATTACTAAAAGTTTGTTATATGAACGCTCAGTTAACTCTATCTTAGGTTTTACAGAAGCATGGAGTAACGAGGGGAAAGTACGAAATAAAGGTCTTGAAGTTGCTTTAACTACCTATAACTTTAACGGTCGCAATTTTAAATGGAGTACATCCTTTAATTATGCTATGAACCGTAACAAGGTACTTGATCTTGGAGGGGAAAATGAACAAATAACTACAGGGGAAAGAGGTGAGATGTATATAACCAGAGTAGGAGACCCGCTTGTGCAGTTTTATGGTTACAAAACGCAAGGAGTTTGGATTTCAGATGAACAGATTGCAAATAACCCTTCGAATATCAATGATGCCGCGGGCGGTTTAAGAGCTGTAGATACATACGAGGATGGTGTTATTGATGCGAATGACAATACTGTTATTGGTAATCCTTTGCCCGATTTCACCTGGGGTATTACCAATAATATTAGTTATAAATATTTTGACCTTTCTTTCTTGATGCAAGGTGTTGTTGGTGCCGAAGTTGTTAATGGTGACATATACTATGCAGAAACAGTTAGGTACAATAAAAATTTTAATACCAACCGATGGATAGATGCAAATAATCCTGGTGACGGACAAACTCCTTTTGAAAGAAACGGTATAACTCAAGTACAAACAGATTATGCAGTAGAAGACGCTGGCTACTTTGCTTTGCGCGATCTTACGATTGGATATACTTTACCTAAGAGTATTTCGAAAAAAGTCAATATTTCAAATGTGAGGGTTTATTTAAGCGGACAAAACCTGCTGTACTTTTGGTCAGATGATTATAGGGGCATTAACCCCGAAGCAAGGAAAACATCAGGCAGCAATTATGCAAGTCCGTTGGTTGATGGTTACCAAAGAGGAGCATTCCCTATTCAGAGAGTATATAGTGCAGGTATTGATATTAGTTTTTAATTATTAAAATAATCAAATAGGTTATGAAAAAATATATAAATATAGCTTTAATGGCGTTGGCTGTTTTTGCATTCTCTTCTTGCGAAGATTTTTTAAACAAGGAACCAATTGACCAGTTAGGAGAAGGTGGTTTCTATAAAAACGATAATGAACTTAATATGGCCGTTATGGCAAGTTATAGCGGCTTGAGAAGTTTGGTTAACGAAGAATGGCGTTTGTCTGAAATACGCTCCGACAACGCTCGTTTGTACATAAAAAATACAGGTGATGCTATAAACGTTCGATTAAGACAGTTGGATAATTTTACGGTTGAAACCACCCATGATGAGAATCGAGATTATTGGGAAGCGGCTTATAAAGTAATCAACAACTGTAATGTAGTGCTGGAAAATATTGATGTTGTAGTGGATGAAGCTTTAAAAACTCAAATAGAAGGCGAAGCTCGTTTTATCAGGGCTTACGTTTATTTCAATTTGGTTCGTTTATATGGCCCGGTATTTCTTGTGACCGAAAGACTAAGTATTGAGGAAGGAAATAATCTTCCACGTAGCTCAGTGCAAGATGTGTATAGTGTAATTGAAAGTGATTTGAGTTTGGCAGGTGGAGCATCCGGTAATACGGCATTGCTGCCAAATACTTATAGTACCTCTAATCTTGGAAGGGCTACAGCGTGGGCTGCAAAAACTTTATTGGCTAAGGTTTACCTAACCTTAAATCGTTATTCCGAAGCTAAAGCACTATTAATTGATGTAAAAGATAATAGTGGACACGAATTGCTTGGTGATTATGCCAATGTATTTGATATTAATAACGAAATGAACAAGGAAATTATATTTGCTGTTCGATATTTATCAGGAGGTTCTGGTCAGGGCTCGCCGTTTGCAAATTATTTTTCACCACGCGATGGTTCTTTCGTGGCTGGTAGAGCATACAACTATAATACCCCTACTAATGACTTGATTCAAGCTTATGATTCTGAGGGGGATGAAGTTCGCAAAAATGTTGCGATGAAGGCTACTTGGATTGATGACAGCGGTACCCTAAATGCTGTTCCGTTTGTCACAAAATACTTCTCAACTTTTGAAAATGAATTGGATGCAGAAAATGATTGGATTGTTCTCCGTTTTGCAGATGTATTACTAATGTTGGCTGAAATTGAGAATGAAACATCAACTATTGCTGCTGCCTTACCCTATGTTAATGAATTGAGAGACAGGGTTGACCTAGACCCTATACTTGAAGAAGATGTGCCTACTAAAAGGGATATGATGCTTATTATTGAAAAGGAAAGACGACTTGAATTTGCATTCGAGAATCAGCGTTATTATGATCTTTTGCGAACCAACAGGTTGGCTACCATTATGAAAACTCATTACAACGCTGAAATTATTATAAGCTCAATTGATACGAATGGTATAGTTGTTTCAGAGTTTTACTATACTAATGCAACAAGTGATATGAGCTATTTAAGTGAGGATGGTAGAGAACTTGAAGAGTGGCAATTTTTATTGCCGATACCTAATAGTGTAATGACCGTAGCTACTAATGCAACGCAAAACCCAGGTTATTAATCAACTAAAAAAAAGAGCAATGAAGAATATTAGTTTAATGATATTGATGCTAATGATTACATTTAACTATGGATGTAATGAAGAATTAGTATATAATACAATAGAAGAGAAAGAGCCTGTAATAGAGGGTTTTGAGCCTGCTACAGGTCGTTCGGGAGATGAAATTACTATTAAGGGAGAGTATTTAGGCAAAGTTAGTGCTGTTTATTTTGGCGATAGTCTTGCTACTGTTAAGTATCGTGTTAGTGATAATGAGTTGGTAGCAAAACTTGATAAAGGTTCTGTTTCCGGTACTGTTACTGTTCAAAACAATACCGGTTCGGGTCTGTCGGCTGCAGAATTCACTGTTACCCACCCGGTGCCTACCATTAACGATTTTGCGGATAACCAAGTGCTCCCTAATAGTACAATGCAAATTAGCGGTACAAACCTTGATGTTGTGTATGGCGTTTATTTTGGATCTTCAAAAGCTACGGTTATTGAGTCAACCGAGGATTTCTTCCTGGTGAGAGTGCCATTTTTTGAAGAAGTAGAAGAGCCGGCAAATGTTTCGTTTACTTATAACGAGGATGGTGTGCTTAAGCAAGCTGAGTCAGTAGGTAAAATTTCTTTATATCGTATTCTACCTGAGTTTAATGTTATTCCAGATAAAGGAGTCACAGGTGCCAAAATAATTTTCGGAGGTGAAAATTTAACATTGATTGATGAAATATGGTTTAACGATAAGTTAGCTTCAATTGTAAGTAAAACTTCAGAAGAACTTGTGGTTACTGTAACAGAAGCACAGTTTAGTGTTACAACCAGTGGCGTAACAGTTAAAGCAAATTACTTTGGAGGCACGCAAATTGAAACACTTCACGAAAGTTTTGAAATAATTGTACCTAAAGTAAGATATTATGCTGGCATTAGGTTAAACCCAAGAGGAGCTGATGGACAGTATTTCCTTGATTTTAATACGGGATTAGTATATGATGCCTGTACACCTATGGACGAATTACAAGCGACAATTTCTTTGTTAGCCTACTCTTCAAAAAGTGGTTATATTCAGATTAGACAATCAGGTAATGCCAGTGGAGTTATTAAGAACTATGCGTGTAATGCTACCGGTGAAAAGCTCCCAGGGTTAAACGCTGTGAAAGTATCTCAATTTGGAGTACTGGATGAAACGAATGCAGACCATAAAGTGTACATTGATGCGGTTAAAAATAAAACATTGACCGATATTGAATCTGATGTTGTGGCCAATTTTGGTGCAAATACAAGCGATCTTAAGATTTACACTACCGATACCGGAAATGAAGATGAATTTGGAGCTGGCGATGTTATAGTCGTTAAGCAAGACTGGAATGGCACAATAAAATATGGTTTTATAGAAATTATTGAAGCTGTTGCCGATATTCCTGCCAACATTGGCCAAGCCAGTGGCGATGGTTCATATTTCAAGTTTAATTACTACTTCCAAAAGTAGAACTTGACATATAGTTCTTTAGAAGTTATAGTGGCCTGTTAAAATTGTCAGGAGCAACGCAACAGGCCACTTTTCTAAAATTGCTGAAAAGTTAGTCTTCTGTAAAAAGATATTTTATATCGAGTTTTAATTTCCAACGAATTAAAGTTGGGAAGAGATGACATGCACGGGCAAGTATGTATTATTACTTGTGCGTATATTTAAAACAAATACCTTATGAAAATTTTATTACCCATTTTACTTTTTTTCCTTATAACATGGTCTGGTTATGCTAATCGAACGCTGGTTACCACAGCAACTGAAATAAGCAATACCTCATGGATTGCGGGCGATACGATTGTGATGAAAAATGGAACTTGGCTCAACCAAAGCATTAGCTTAAGAGCCTTTGGTACAGCTATGCAACCTATCGTTTTAATAGCAGAAACTCCGGGCAGCGTAATATTGACTGGTAGTTCCAAATTGGCGTTTTCAGGGACTTACATTGTAATTGAAGGCCTGTACTTTAAGGATGGTAATTTAAGTGGATCAGATGTTATTTCTTTCCGTACGTCATCTTCGTATTTGGCAAGCAACTGTAGGGTTAGCAATTGTGCTATTGAAAACTATAATCCGGCATTAAACACAGTGGATAGTAAATGGGTATCAATATATGGAGAAAACAACCAAGTTGATCATTGTTCCTTTGAAAATAAAAATAATTCGGGAACCTTACTCGTAGTATGGTTAAAAAGTGGCGTTACGCCAAATCATATTATCAAAGACAATTATTTTGGGTATAGAGATTCGAATTTAGATGGTGATGGGAAAGAACTGAACGGGCAAGAAATTATACGTATAGGCGATAGTTCCCATTCGATGCAAACAGCCGGCGTGAGTGTTACCGGAAATTATTTTGAGCATTGCAATGGCGAAATAGAGGTGATTTCAAATAAATCAGGTGGCAATTATTATTCGAACAATATATTTTACGAATGCAAAGGAATGCTTACCCTGCGCCACGGCAACAACTGCACGGTTGAAGGCAACTATTTTTTTGGGAATAATATCTCGGATACGGGAGGGGTTCGCATAATTGGGGAAGATCATAAAGTTTATAACAATTATTTCGAAAACTTAAAAGGTACCAATTACCGTTCTGCGGTTTGCATCGTCAGGGGGAAAGAAAACTCTGCTTTAAACGAATATTTCCAGGTAAAAAACGCACTGGTGATGTTTAATACAATGGTTAATTGCAGTCAATCCTTCAGCATTAATTACAATAGTAGTTCAAGTTTAAAAATGCCTCCTATTGGAACAACAATTGCACATAATCACATATTCAATACTTCATCAAAAACAAACGTTAAAATTGAGCAGGTTAATGTGGTAGAAATAGATGTTAGCTGGAAAAACAACCTGATGAACCAGGGGAACTATTCTGGTTTTACTTACACGTCGGATGAGGTAATTACTGGTGTTGATGCAAAAATGACTTTGGCGGGAACAATCCCCAACATGTATGAGCCCGGGGCGGAAACAGGGCTTTCCGGTTACACCACTTCTGAATATGCCGAAGTTAGCCTAGATATTAGGGGACGGGACAGGAATACTCTTAAATTACCTGGAGCTAGTCAGGCATCAGGAACGGTAACTCGGGACATTCCGCAAAAGAATTCGATTGGAGCTTCATTCCTTCGACTACCAACGGCTTTAATGCCTCAAGTAAAACCTGATTTATTTAAAGCCTATTCTTTCAGAAATCAACTGATAACGGATGTTCCGGCGGCAGGTAAAATCGTAGTTTACGACCTCAATGGTAGTTGTGTATTTACTACCACAGTAGCAGCTGGAGTTAACAGAAATACGATGCTGTTGCAAGGTGTTTTTTTAGCTGGTTTTGTTGCTACCGACGGTAAAAAATCCTTTCATAAAGTGGCATTTAGTAGCTTATAATATCTGGATTTTCTATTTGAAGGTTGGCTGACTTTTGGCAAAAAATAAATCTTAATCCCAAAATGTTGCAAAAATTATAACAATGATAGATTTTAGGAAAATAAAGTTTCTCATACTCATCTTTCTTATTGGTTTGATGCCGCTACAGACTTTTTCACAGGTCGTTCTAGAAGCTGATGGACCAGGGGAAACTTATGAGTTGATTAATAGTATTTTGGCGCCAGGTTACGAGGCTGTTGAGAGTCCGGATTGTGCCCATCCTGAATTTGGCAGGCACATCACCGAAGTGTGGGACGATGCGCTGCAACAATATGTTTTTGAATTTTACATTCACGTTACACCCGATAACGACCGTTGTATTAATTTTGATCGTCAACGGATGGAAATCAAAACTTATGCCTCTTCTCCGGAAAATCTAAGAGGGGTAGCCGGAGAAACAGTGATTTACAAATGGAAATTTAAACTGGATGCTGGTTTCCAGCCCAGTACCAGCTTTACGCATATACACCAGTTAAAGGCAGTTGGGGGAAGCGAAGAAAGTATGCCATTAATCACCTTCACTCCTCGTAAATCGTCTACCAATACAATGCAAATACGCTATGCTGAAAATACCACACAAACAACCATACATAGCGTGGATTTAAGCCTTTTTCTGGGCGAATGGGTCGAGGTTTATGAAAAAGTACATTATGGCGAAGAAGGTTCGTTTGAACTAAAAATAACCCGTTTAAGCGATCAGGAAACAATATTAGATTTTAGCAGAGAAGATATTCGAATGTGGAAAACCGATGCCGATTTTATTCGGCCTAAATGGGGTATTTACCGAAGCCTTAACGTACCTTCTGACTTAAGGGATGAAGCCATGCGTTTTGCAGGATTTTCAATCGAAGAGGTGCTGGTAACGTCTATAAAGCCAAGCATCAACTTGGGAAAAGCAAATCTGACCTTATATCCAAACCCAGCATCAGACTCTGTAATTCTTGAATATAGCCTCCCTGATCCTGAGAATGCAAAATTAGAACTGCGTAACCTTAATGGACAAGTTGTTGAAACTATTGTCAGCCACAAACAAAAAAATAACAGTTGGTATAAAAGAGAAATTGATGTTTCTGGAATGCCAAATGGGCTCTATATCGTTAGTTTATCAACGGCTAATTCTAAACAGATTTCGAAATTATCAATCTCAAGATAAATAAGCATTCATCTTATTTAATAGAGTGTAGTTTGTATTATTAATTAATTAAAATTTATTATCATGAAAAAAGTTTTTACACTAATGGCGTTAATTTCGGTTGGGACACTTTTAAGTGCCCAATTGATTTTGCAGGAAAATTTTTCAGGCTATGCCAATGAAGCCGATCTGGAAGTTGCCTATAATGCTGAAGGGTACAATTATGCCACCGAGTGGTATCCATCCTTTAAATCAGGTGATCGAAACGGGGTGAGTCCGAAAGTTATGGACGGAGCCTTAACTTATGATGGATATGCTTTATCGGGGATTGGAAAATCAGTGGTTTTTTCAGCAAGTGCAGAGTCAACTGATGCTCGCATTTCTACCCGCCGTGTTTTACTCGAAGGTGGTCTCTCTAGTAAATTGTATGTGTCCTTTTTGGTAAATATAACCGGGGCGCAAACTGGTATCCGAGATTTTTTTACTTTTGAAGGCTCTACAGGTTCTAGTTTTACACGTGGCCGTGTTTTTGCCCAAATAAATAATGTGGAGGAAGTTGACCAGCTCAAGTTTGGAATTTCCAAAAACTCCTCAAGCTCAGACGTCGTGGTAATGGATCCTACTATCTATGCTCCAAATACCACTTATTTAGTGGTGGTGGTTTATGAAGTTGTAGAGGGCGGAGATAACGATTTAATACACATGTACGTTAATCCAAACATCTCGGGAGACGAGGCGGCAAATAGCGCTTTAAAGTTGACTTCGGTGGATACTCAGTCAGATTATTCAGAATCAACACCAGTTGGCATTAATATCCGTCAACGTGGTGTAGGAGCTAAAATTAGTGGCATTCGCGTTTCAAATGATTGGGCGAGTCTTTGGACAGCTATACCAACTAGCATTGCCAATAACAAAGTGAAAGATTTGAGCGCATGGGTTAGTGGTAAAAACTTGATTTTAAATAATAATGAGTCAGGAACTCTCTCGATTTATGATTTGACTGGCAGCGAAATGATGAAGGTAAAAGTGGATGGTAACGAAACACTGCATCTCAATTTGCCCAATGCTATGTATGTAGTTAAGTATGTTGCTGTAAACGGGGAAGTTAGTACAACAAAAGTGATACTTAGATAGTATTTTTTTATCAAGGTTTAAAACCTGTTCGGACAATGTCTGAACAGGTTTTTTTATTTTTAATAGAAGTGTATGAAGAACCTATGCTAAACTCGGTTATTTTCTGTTTCCTCAATCCGCTACATTATACTTTACCGAGGAAACATTCATTACAATTTGCTTGAAGACTTTAATTATCTGCTATTAATTTAGACTACTTAATTGGGGTTTTCATATTTTCTTCCACCTCTTCTAAAGTAACCAGATTGGCATCTCCTTCTATGGTGTGTTTGAGGCAAGAAGCAGAAATTCCAAAGTTAAGGGACCTTTTGTCGTCCGCGGGCCAATTTAACAAACCATAAATCACTCCCGCGGTAAAGGCATCGCCTCCACCCACCCTGTCCACGATATGCGTTATAGAATAGGAGGGTGTCTCAATTAGTTCATTACCGTTAAACATTAACCCTATCAATGTATTAGTGCTGGCATTGATATTTCCCCTCCTAGTGGTAATTATTTTCTTAACCTTAGGAAATGTCTTCATGACTAGTTGAGATACCAGCCAGAACGATTCATTGCTGAACTTGCCCCGCATAGT
>JAGXIP010000218.1 GCA_024635585.1 Saccharicrinis sp.
CCTTGCTGGTCTCAAATAATCTCATATGCGGTTTAGCTCATCAGGTTTAATATTCATATGCTTTCGTGATTTAACTATCGTTGATTTTCAATTCCGCTGTGCTACAATTCTGTCTACCGCAACGCTGCGGGACAGGCTGTCAGTACCGGAATTTGCCGTCGGTATTTGCTCATTATTCAATCGCAAATAATCTTCACTCCCAAGGTTGCCCTTGGCGACTACGTTTTTGCATACGCAAAAAGTGCCGCTTGCTAACGGTTCGGAGCAGCCTGCCCCGCAGATTTATCGTAAGGGGTTACCCCCGCCCGTGATAGCCTGTTCCGAACTAGATTCGGAAGGACTTTTACCCTGTGGAATATTAGCAAGCTATTCGACGGGGTGAACCCTCTGGATAAAAATACAACACAGCCCTTGGTTTATTGAAGATAATTTGTATTTTTAAATTTTTTCAACAACTTCCGGCTGTGTGCACTGCTGCTCATGCAGGGCACACACAATGCATAAATTTAAGCCTGGGGGAGTGTTAATTAGTAGTGTTTACATATATTTAAGGCTTTAACGGATTGATAGGTTTAGGCTTTTAAATTCCGGCCAAAACATATGCGGTACGTGTGTGTGTCATGATGTTCATAACATAAGAAATTGAAACTATAGCCAATACTATTAAAAAAAATACTAAGTAATGATTAGAATAAAAGGATTAATTGTGTTTTTAATGATCTCCATTTCACTAAATGGGCAGCTGATAATTGAGAATATTGCTACAACGACTCGAATATATGATATACAAGAGTATAAAGATTTTGTTTGGATTGCTACAGACGGTGGCATATATAAGTGTGATTATAATGGCAATATTATTGAACGCATCATAGCTAATGAAAGTGTGTTAAGCAACAGAGTATATGACATATATAAGGATATGGATGAAAATATATGGTTTGCTACAGAAAATGGAATTTCAAAATATGATAATGGTGTTTGGTCAAATATCTCAAGAAATAATTCAGAATTACCGATTTCCACTATAAGCGAAATGGCATTAGATATTGATGGAAATATATGGGCTGCAACACCATATAATGGACTTCTAAAGTTTGACGGAAACGAATGGGTTACTTACAAGACTTCGGATGGTTTAAGCCATAATTTTACAAGATGTTTATGTGTGGATGCAGATAATAAAGTATGGATAGGGACAGCTGACGGATTAAACATGTTTGATGGTATTAACTGGACAACTTATTCTATTACTGACGGATTAGGTAGTAATGCAATAACAGACATTATATGTGATTTGGATAATAATATTTGGATTGCTACAAATGGTGGAGTTTCAAAGTTTAAGGATAACGTTTGGGAGCATTATAACATAGATAATGGTTTATTATCAAATGTAGTAGTTTCAATTTCTGTCTCAGAAGTTGGAGATGTTGTATTTGGTTCACCGGAAGGGATCTCGGTATATTCAAATAATAATTGGTCTGTATTCACAACTACAGAAAGTGCTTCATGTTGTTATGTTGATAAGAATAAGAATTATTGGTTTGGATCGGAGCAATTGTTCTTAAAGGAAGAAGATTCTATTAAAGAAATCTTACTAGATAAAAATTTAATCACAAACTATATTTTTGATGTTTATCATGCAGCTAACAATCAGGTCTTTATTGGCACATGGAGTGGTCTTTCAATTAAGGAAAATGATACTTATTACACACATTTAAATGATCCATTTACATATCAGGTAAGGGAAATTCTAAATGATCCAGTTATTCAGGATTGTTACTGGTTGGCAACATCAAATGGAGTATGGAAGTTTGAGAATAATGAAACTACTAGACTAGATGGTTTCAATGGTGGTTCAAGAATAGACGATATTTATATAGATTGTAATAATAGAAAGTGGTTCTCAACCTATGGATCAGGTGTATATTGTTTGGATGGAGAGCAATTGTTAAACTATACAGATACTGATGGTCTGCCTTCAAGTTATTGTAGTTGTGTTTATGTAGATAAGAATGGAATAGTATGGATTAGCACCTATGATGGATTTGGGAAATATGTGAATGGTGTTTTTACATTTGAGTATTTACCTGGAGAACTAGAAGAAATATTTCCTGGGCACGAAGAATATTATCCAATTGGGGTTAGTAAAATAATGAAGGATCCTAACAATGACGATATTTGGCTAGCCACTGGAAAAGGACTAATGAAAAAGAGTGGTGATAGTTATATATTAATTGGGGAAGAACATGGTTTACCAACTAATGTAAAGGACTTTGAATTTGATAAGAATGGAAAGATATGGATAGCAACATGGCAAGGATTATATTATTATGATTTTGAAAATTTTAAGCACTATAATGTAGAAAATGGCTTAGCTAGTAATAATTTAATGTCTGTATCAATTGATAATGATGATAACATATGGGCTGCAACCTGGTATGGGGGTATTAATGTGTTATATAAGGACAATATTTCAACAGGTGTATTTTCAAATATAATTAATAGCGAAGACTTTGAAGTATTTCCAAATCCGTCAAATGGATATTTTAATTTAACCTATAAACTAGGTGATTTTCAAGAGGGGTATATTGAGGTGTTTTCAATGACAGGTAGTAAAATATTATTTCAAAGCATAACAAGTGATAACTCCTACATTAATTTAAATGGACATTCCAAAGGTATTTATATCTGCAAGGTAATTATTGACGGAAGGACATATGTTAAGAAATTATCTCTTGAATAATCGATGAAAATAAAAAACACGAACACACAATCGAATTCTAAGACCTATCGAGTCTCACAAAACCTTATTTAACAAGACTCGCTTAGAGTTTCCTTAATCTGCTATGCAAGCTCGCCAAATACCTCCCCAAACAACTTTAAAAACTTTTTGGGTGGGGCAACTACTACATTTATTTCTTCATTGGTAATGGGATGGATAAATCCTAAGGAATACGAATGCAGATACAAGCCTTTGCCTTTCAGTATGAGTCCTTCGGATCCGTATGTTACATCGCCCAAAATAGGGTTGCCTATGCCGGCCATGTGGATGCGCAGCTGATGACGCCTGCCGGTATGGAGGGTGAGTTGCACTAAATTCAAAAAACCGAAACGTTCGGATGGCAGTGACTGCAAAACTTTATATTCTGACTTAGCTTGCTTCTCGTCCACCTCGTCTTGCACAATACCCAATGCATCTTGTTTGCCTATGGTTACGGCCAAATATTGCTTAATAATTTTTCGCTCTTCAAACATCTTGTTTAAAAGTAGCGTGGCCTGAGTTGTTTTGCCAACCAATAACCCTCCACTCGTAGGATAATCTAAACGATGGATAGGCTCCGGCCAGCGTAAAGCATCACCTGATAAACTTGATTTTAATACCGTGGAAAGTGCATTTTGCAGCGTAAAACGTTTATTGCCGCTCACCAATATACCTGCCGGCTTGTTAACAATGGCCAAATAATCATCTTCGTAACACACCTCAATATCCAACTCAATTTTGGGCCGATTGGTTGGCTCTTCATCACTTAACAAACAAATTGATTCGCCACCCAAAATATAATCACCCGAATATCCCCGCTTTCCGTTTATCAATACCCGCCCGTTTTTAATGGCTTTTTTGGTGCTTTTAACCGAGTTGAGGCTGGAAAAAGTTCCCGGAGCAAAATCCGACAACCTTATCCGTCCTTGTTGCGGAGTTACAATATATGATTCAAGGATTTTTGGAGATATGTTTTTATCCATAATGATTTGTTATATGAAGGTAAAGTTATCCTAAACGCATGAGAAATGTTGTTGTTTTTGTGCATATAAATGGGCAACTTTGATACATAGCACAATGCAAACTATTTAGATTATTTATTTTAACACAGAGCTTTATGGGCAAAATAGGTATATTTTATGGCCCCGCAAAGGGGAATGTAGCAAAGGTGGCCACTATTATAGCGCAACAATTAGGGGAGGACTCCACCGACCTTATGCCGATAAAAGGTTGCGATGCTTCAGTATTGGATAGTTACAACAGATTAATATTCGGAATCTCAACGCTGGGTAGGAACAATTGGGACTCGGAACACGAAGACGATGATTGGGATGTTTTTTTCACCCATCTTAAAGAGGTGAACTGGAAAGATAAGCAGGTGGCTATTTTCGGCTTGGGCGACCAAATTAACTACCCCGACCATTTTGTAGATGCAATAGGGTGGCTGCATCAACGTCTTAAAGATTTAAACGTAGATGTTTTTGGTCAGGTGGCAGATGACGGTTACCAATACAATGATTCGGAAGGCTTAATCGATGGCGAATTTATGGGACTGCCATTGGATGAAGACAACGAACCGGAAAAATCTCACGAAAGAATTAGAAACTGGCTCAATGAATTAAAACAAGAAGGTTTCTGATAGCTTTGTATTCAACTATTTTCATCTCTAAATCAGATTGTTATGAAACTTCAACATCGTACCGTTATCGATAAAAAGATTGTGGATAGTGCGGTAAAAGAGCAAAATATTGATGATTTAGGAAAAGCCACCATCCGCGAACTGGTGGCTATTGTAAACAAAATAGAAGAACGGAGCGGAGTGCCCTACATTCGCATGGAGATCGGTGTTCCGGGACTTCCAGCTTCGCAAATTGGTGTGAATGCCGAGATAGCAGCGTTAAAGAGCGGTGTAGCATCGCAATATCCCATGATTGATGGTGCGAAAACCTTTAAACATCAGGCCAGCCGTTTTGCCAAAGCTTTTATGGATATTGACCTGCCCGAGGAATGTTTTATACCTACCGTGGGCACTATGCAAGCCAGCTTTGCTTTGTTTTTGGCCGTTTCGAACCTTTCACCTAAAAAAGATACTATCCTCTTTATCGATCCCGGTTTCCCGGTTCAAAAACAACAGTTAAATGTGTTGGGCATTAAGCATCAATCATTTGATATTTTTGATTGCCGTGGTGATAAGCTCCACGAAAAACTGGAAAGCTACCTGATTAATGGAAATATTTGTGGCATCGTGTATTCAAATCCCAATAACCCAACCTGGATATGCTTGCGACCAAGTGAATTGGAAACCATCGGAAACCTCTGCACCAAATACGATGTAATTGCCATTGAAGACTTGGCCTACTTTGGGATGGATTTTCGGCAAGACATTTCCATTCCCTTTCAACCACCCTATCAGCCAACTGTGGCCAAATACACCCACAATTATGCACTGCTTATTTCTAGCTCTAAGGTGTTTAGTTATGCAGGCCAGCGAATTGGCACGTTGTGCATAGGTCATAAGCTCTTTGCCACTTATTTTGAATCATTAAAAATTAGGTTTGGCATAGGTAATTTTGGTCAAGTTATCGTGGGAAGATTACTATATTCGCTGTCGTCTGGAACAAGCCATTCGGCACAATATGCAGTAGCAGCTATGTACAAAGCAGCTTGCGACGGAAAGTATAATTTTTTAGAAGAATTAAAAGAATATGAGCTCAGAGCGAAATTAATGAAAGCATTATTTTTGCGATATGGTTTTTATATTGTGTACAACAAAGATATTGATGAACGCATAGCCGACGGATTTTACTTTACAATTGGGTATCCAGGATTAACCGAAGGAGAGTTGCTTCAGAAACTCCTGTATTTTGGAGTAAGTGCCATTGCACTGGCCAATACCGGAAGCCGAATTCAAGGACTAAGGGCTTGTGTTTCGCATACAAAGCAAAGCAGATTTGCCGAACTGGAAAGGCGTTTGGTAATGTTTCAGCAAAGCTTTTAGGGCAAGAGACTAAGAGACAGGAGATAAGAGACAAGGAGATTAGAGATTAGGGATTAGAGATATTATAATCAATAGGGTGAGGCGATTTTATAACAAAATACTATTGGGTTTATACCTTAAGTAAATCTCACGTCTATTTTATAACGTCTATTATCTAATGTCTATTATCTAATATCTAAAAGTCCAATAACTGCGAAATATCAGGTGTTTTTAATGATTCCCATCATAAGATAAAAGGACGTATTTATATAAATTGCGAGTAAAATATAAACATAGAAATTATGGCTAAAGCAAAAGGGGCGATCGTGGTGGATACAGTAACATGTAAAGGTTGTAATATATGCGTGTCGGCCTGCCCTACCCAGGTTATTAAACTGGCAATCAGGTAAATGGCAAAGGATACCACTATGCGTATATGGCCAATCCCGAGGCCTGTACAGGTTGTTCAAACTGTGCTATCATGTGCCCGGATACATGCATTACGGTGTATAGGGTAAAGCAAGCTGTTACCGAACCAATTATGCATTAACGATTTTTTTGTTGTGTGGCTCATCTTATTTTGCATTAATATAATTTATCCAAATATAACATGTGAAAGAATAAATTTTAGATAAATGAGAGAACTAAAATTGATGAAAGGCAATGAGGCTATTGCCGAGGCTGCCATACGCTGTGGCGTTGACGGTTACTTTGGCTACCCTATTACGCCCCAGTCGGAGATAATGGAAACCCTAATGGCCGAAGCTCCCTGGAATACAACCGGCATGGTGGTGTTGCAGGCCGAAAGCGAAATAGCCTCTATAAATATGGTTTACGGCGGTGCCGGATGCGGCAAAAGGGTGATGACATCTTCGTCGAGCCCCGGTATAAGTTTAATGCAGGAAGGGCTTACTTACCTGGCGGGTAGTGAACTGCCTTGCGTAGTGGTAAATGTGGTTAGGGGCGGTCCCGGGCTGGGTACTATTCAACCGGCGCAATCAGATTATTTTCAGACTGTTAAAGGCGGAGGTCACGGTGATTATAAACTGATAACATTAGCTCCGGCATCCGTTCAGGAGATGGCCGACTTTGTTGAGGTAGCTTTTGACTTGGCTTTTAAATACCGCAATCCGGCCATGATATTGTCGGATGGTGTGATAGGTCAGATGATGGAAAAAGTGGAGCTGGGCGAACAGAAACCGCGATGGACAATGGAATACATCGAAAAAAATCATCCTTGGGCAACTACCGGTAAAAAGAAAGGTAAAGAAAGACGAGTGATTACATCCGTTCAGCTCGAATCGAGCGCACAAGAAGAATTCAATCATAAGCTGCAAGCCAAATATCGGCAGATAGAAAAAGATGAAGTTCTATACGAAAAAATAATGTGCGACGATGCCGAGTATCTTTTTGTAGCCTATGGTTCAAGCGCACGTATTTGCCAAAAAGCCATTGAGTTAGCCCGTAACAAAGGTATAAAAGCCGGTATGCTTCGGCCTATAACACTTTATCCTTTTCCTATTCAACAGTTGCAAGAGTTGGCAAAACAGGTAAAAGGTATGTTATCGGTAGAAATGAGTGCCGGACAAATGGTAGAAGATGTGCGATTAGCGGTTAACGGAAAAATACCCGTAGAGCATTACGGACGCTTTGGAGGTTCTGTTCATTCGCCCAGTGAGGTAGTGGAGGCCTTGGAACAAAAACTAATAGGAGGATAAGTAATGGCAGATTCAAATACAATAATTGCACCCGAAAATTTGGTTTATAAAAAAACCGATCTTCTTTTAGATAACGTAATGCACTATTGCCCAGGCTGTAGCCATGGCACGGTACACAAGCTTATTGCCGAGGTAATCGATGAAATGGGATTACAAGAATCCACCATTGGCATTGCCCCGGTTGGATGTTCGGTATTGGCTTACAATTATATCGATATTGACTGGCAGGAAGCAGCACACGGAAGAGCGCCCGCATTGGCAACCGCCGTAAAAAGGTTAATGCCCGATAAAGTTGTTTTCTCGTACCAAGGCGATGGCGACCTAGCAGCCATTGGAACCGCAGAAACCATACATGCCTGTAATCGTGGCGAAAACATTGTGATGGTATTTATAAACAATGGTATTTATGGTATGACAGGTGGTCAGATGGCTCCTACTACCCTACCCGGAATGCCCGCTTCAACCTGTCCCACAGGCCGTGATGTGGTTCGCGATGGTAACCCTTTAAAAATTACGGAGCTATTGGCCCAGTTACCAGGCACCTGTTTTGTCACTCGTCACTCGGTGCATACACCCGGAAATGTGCGCAAAACGAAGAAAGCATTGCGCAAGGCTTTCGAAAATCAGTTGGCCAATAAAGGAACATCTTTAGTAGAAGTGGTTTCTACCTGTAGTTCGGGCTGGAAAATGACACCCGTGCAAGCCAATAAATGGATGGAAGAAAATATGCTGCCCTATTATCCTTTGGGTGATATAAAGGACGAATAGCAGAGTGAGTAATATTCCTTAGGGCAAACATTTTGTTTAGAAAAATTAATAAAAGTTGATTGAATGATGATAGCTCTATAACCTTTATACTTTGTACTTGATTCTTTGTACTTGATTCTTTGTACTTGATACTTGATACTTTGTACTAATTTTAAAAGAAATGAAAGAAGAAATAATTATAGCCGGTTTTGGTGGACAAGGTGTACTTTCGATGGGGAAGATATTGGCTTACTCAGGCGTAATGCAGGATATGGAAGTAAGCTGGATGCCATCGTACGGTCCGGAAATGCGTGGCGGCACAGCCAATGTAACCGTAATTTTGAGTAAGGAAAGAATAAGTTCGCCCATCTTGCACGAATTTGATACAGCTATTATTCTCAACCAACAATCCTTGGATAAGTTTGAGTCGCAAGTAAAGCCAGGCGGCACACTTATTTATGATGGTAACGGAATAACACACCATCCATCAAGAAAAGATATTAATATTTACAGAATTGATGCCACCGAGGAAGCCGCCAAAATGCGATCTTCAAAAACATTTAATATGATTGTTTTAGGTGGGTATTTGAAGATTAAGCCTCTAGTGGAAATAGAAAACGTGATAAAAGGCCTAAAAAAATCCTTACCCGATCGCCATCATCATTTAATTCCAATGAACCAAAAAGCCATTGAACGAGGTATGGGCATTGTACAGACCCTTCAGGAGAAGGTACAAGCATAAGATCCATAGATAAATAAGCCAGCTTTAAATGATTAAAGTTGGCTTTTAAATTATTTGCACTTTTTTTGTTGCTTAAAAGTTTATTTTTCTATCTTTGCATCGCCTTAAAAAAAGGTATAAACAAGGTCCGATAGCTCAGCTGGATAGAGCAACAGCCTTCTAAGCTGTAGGTCCTAGGTTCGAATCCTAGTCGGATCACAAGTTCAAATACTAAAAAACACTAAAAGCGCTTAAAACCAATGGTTTAAGCGCTTTTTTATTTTCCACAAAGTGCAAAAGGGTATGTCTGGGTATATAAATCGAGACTTTACCGGACCCCTAGAAAACTTCAAAAATTAGGGTCTCGGCACATGGGGTAACATTCTGATATAATGAACGGACATGAAGCGGCAGAAAAGATAAAAGAAAAATTTCCTAATTTGCCGATTATTGCCCAAACAGCATATTCAACAGAATCGGACAAACAATTGGCACTAAAACACGGTTGCGATGACTTTATTTCGAAACCGATTGATAAAGAAAAACTATTTAGATTAACTAATAAACATTTGAATGTGAGATAATTACTGATGGCGACAAATAAGCATCGTTTTACGGCCTAAGCCGTAAAATGTGATTAATATTGAACTAAACCCCATTCCTGAACTACTGCTTATTTAAATCCTGCAACCTCGTTGCAAGCTTTTCAATAAATAGTATTTTTACTCATAATATGAATTTGTTTATTATGAGCAAGCTAAAATTTTTGTAGTATTGCTTATAAGCTACCCCGCTTTGGCGGGGTTTAGTTCAACAAAGAATAAAAAACCTAATACGTTGTGGTTCATGTACAGAAGTCGCATTACCAAAAGGATTTGACATTTGAAATGAGTTTATTTGTACTTAAATAATTGGACTCAATGAGAATAACTGAAAGAAAATATTTAGACGCATATATTAAGTCAATCGGACATGAGATTCCTACACTAATTCAGAATATTGATTTTTCAGAGAATCGAGGTGGATTTGAGTACATGACAAAATCTTCAGCCATTTATTCTTCTAATATTGAGGGAAATAGTATCGACTTAAATTCTTACATGAATTGAATTATGACAAATGTATTGGATTCTTAGAAATGCTTCCGAATTGTATGAAATAAAGCAAAAAAGTAAACACTTTAATCCCTATTGGGTTAACACCAAGTACTTCTGAGGTTTATGGTAAGGGGATTAAACAAAATGGATTGGTTTTTCTCATAAAATAGTGGCTCCAATTGATGTGCGTTGGCATCATCAATAAAATAGGTGATTGTATTGATAAACATTTATTGGGTTTTCAGACATGCTTTTCCCATTCACCAGATGTCAACCGCGCAGTTCTCTAATGTCACTCCGCTCGGAGTCTTTGTCAATGAAGCTCAGTAAGTGTTGAAATCTTCAATGTACCACCAGTAACTCTTCCTGTTTCTGTCACTTAAACCTCTTAATACGGCCTCTTCTTCAAATCTTTTTTTAAATTTGTCGTGATACGATATTTTAATAAACAATACCTTTAAGATACACAAATCGTTAGCGGTCCGCCAAAAAGAAGACAACAAACCAGAATGACAAGAGAAATTTATATAGTAAAGGGAACTACAGATCATTTAGCAGAATTGCAACGACTATTTGTCGATACCATTTCTTCTGTTTGTAGTGCTGACTATTATGCTGAACAGATTAAAGTGTGGACTTCTAGCATTAAAAACAAAGATCGGTGGAATGATATAATTTCAAATCAATATGTATTGGTTGCAAAATATGAGGACAAAATTGTGGGATTTGCTACCCTGAGCAATAGAAACTACCTTGACTTATTTTACATTCACAAAGATTTCCAAGGACTTAAAATTGCTTGCAAACTATACTCTAATATCGAAAAAGAAGCATTACAATGCGGACAAAGCGAAATCACCTCAGATGTAAGTATAACGGCCAGACCATTCTTTGAAAAAATTGGATTTCAAGTGCTAAAGGAGCAAACGGTGCTTCGACAATGCGTGGAGTTAACGAACTACAAAATGAAGAAAGTATTAAATTAAACAAAAAACCCGAAACGCTAACAAAAGGCTCAAATTTTAAAATGTTGAAAATGGATGAGAATCCGCTTAAAATAATGAAGTATGTTAATACCGGAGAAGTTTTTTCTGGTGGTATTGACACCATACTAAATTCGGGTGCGATCGGTTCGTGTGTAGTCATTACTGCATTTGATCCGGTTAAGATTGTGGGAGCAATGGCACATGTAATGTTACCTGGCAGATCCCCAGTTAAAAATGAGTTATATACTAACCGGTATGCCACTAATGCGATAGAAGAAATGTTATTCCAGCTAAAAAAGTTTGGAATTGAAAAGGAAAATATTGAGATTTTTTTAGTGGGAGGAGCCAATGTCCTCAAACGAGAAAATGACACCATCGCAAAAGACAATGTGGATTCTATAGAGATGATCCTTAAAGAAAAACAAATTGAAATTAAAGCCAAATCAATTGGAGGCTTTGAAAGAAGAACTGTTTTATTCGATATTGGTAAGGGATGCATCTATTATACAGTGGGAGATTCAAAACAAAAAATACTTTGGCAAACTGGAAGTAAGCAGAAATAATACACATCTTGTTACTATGGACGAAAAAGATCAATTTATGGATGAGTTAAACCATCTACGTAATAAGGTTATCGATTTAGAACGGGAAAACCGCCTTTTTAAAGAGACTGAAAAAAAGTTGCAGGCAGCTAACCAGCAACTTCTGGCCAGTGAACTACAAATGAGCGCAAATGAGCAGGAGTTAATGGATAAAGAAGCCTTGACTAGGCAAGCTCTTGAATATGCTGAAAATATAATCTCAACAGTACGTGAACCACTAATAATTTTGGATAGCGATTTACATGTGGTTTCAGCTAGCCAATTTTTTTATTCCACTTTTAAAGTTTCTTCCAAAGAAACTGAAAGGGAATTGTTTTATAACCCTGGCAATAACCAATGGGATATTCCGTCATTTAAAGAACTACTTGCCAAAATTCTTCCCGAAAAAACGGTAATTGAAAATTATGAAATTGAACATGATTTTGAAAAAATTGGTAAAAAAACAATGCTTCTGAATGCAAGGGAGCTGCAACAAAAAAAAGATAATAAAAGACGCATATTACTTTCCATTCAGGACATTACCGAACGCAAGCAAGCAGAACAACACCTAAAACATTTAAATACAGAATTGGAAGCAAAAACCAATGAATTGCAACAAATCCTGTACATCACCACCCACGACTTGCGATCTCCGTTAGTTAATATTCAGGGTTTTAACAAAGAGTTGGGAACATCTTTGAAAGAACTTACCAAATTATTTGAAGGCGTAAACATTCCTGCAGCGGTAAAAGAAAGACTTTCATTGATTTTAAATGAGGAAATCCCAGAAGCCATGCATTTTATCACATCTAGCACCAATAAAATGGATGCCTTATTAACAGGACTACTGACTTTATCGCGGTTGGGCAGACAAAAAACCTTTTTTAAAGATATTAACATGCACCAATTGATACAGGATGTTATCGATAATTTCAAATACGATATAAATAAAAATAATGTTATTCTGAGTGTTTCTGATTTGCCGGATTGCAAAGGAGATGAATTTCAAATCAATCAGTTGTTTTCTAATCTTTTAAGCAATGCCTTGAAATTTTTAGACCCGGAAAGACCCGGTAATATTCGTATATCAGGAGAAAAAGGAAATGAATACATCAAATTTACAGTAGAAGATAATGGTATTGGAATACACCCACATCATCAGGAGAAAGTTTTTGAGTTGTTTCATAAACTCGATCCGCAAAAACCGGGAATTGGACTTGGTATGAATATCGTGAATCAAATAGTTGATAAACACAAAGGAAAAATCGAATTGGAGTCGGAAGTTAATGGTGGTACAAAGTTTATTATATTTATACCTATCTAAAACAAATATCGATGCAATACTTGCATTAAGTTAGAAATAAGAAGATAATTAAGATATGAAACGAGCCATGAGAGTGTCCTCACACAAAGGGGGAATGATTGTAATGGCGAGTTCCATGTGGCAAAAAAAATAAATTATAAACACATGAAAAAAGAACTGACTATTCTGCTTGCTGAAGACGATGAAGGACATGCTACGCTTATTAAACGGAATTTACAGCGTTCCGGCTTATTAAATGAAATTATCCATTTTAAGGACGGGCAGGAAACACTGGATTTTCTGCATCAGAAAGTAGTTGAAAAAGATATCCCTTCACTATTACTTTTAGATATTAAAATGCCGAAAGTGGATGGAATAGAGGTATTACGGCAGGTTAAAGCAGATACGAAATTAAGAAAAATGCCGGTAATCATGATTACAACAACTGACGATCCGAGAGAAATTGATAAATGCCACGAACTGGGTTGCAGCAACTACATTAAAAAACCCATTGATTACGACAATTTTGTAGATGCCATACGAAAATTAGGTTTGTTTTTATTAATTGTTGAAGTACCTGATGTGAATTCGGAAGTATAATTATTGATTTAGTCAACGCACCAATAGAATAAATCCTCTTTTAACAATGATTAAATTTTAAACTCAGAACTATATGGCTAATCAATTAAAATTCAATGTCTCCTCAGTCAATTTTTTTGAGCGTGATTACAAAATTATAGTTGTTGAAGATGATGATGGATTAAACCGCTTAATCCAAAATAAACTCCAAAAAGAGGGTTATCAAACCGACGGGGTGTTAACAGGAAAAGATGTGTTGCTGAAAATCGGTAATGTTGAAAATGAAATACTGCTAATTGATTACAAATTACCCGATATGACGGGTAAACAGTTAACAACACAATTAATTGAAAAATACCACAACATCCCACCAATAATTGTTATTACAGGTTTTGGCGATGAAAAAGTTGCCGTAGAAATGATGAAGCTTGGTGTTTGGGATTATATAGTGAAGGAACCAGATTTTATTGATATTCTACCCGAAAAAATAAAACACTTATGTGAAGATATTGAAAAGAATAAAAAACTTAAAAAAGCGGAGGAAGATTTAAGCAAAAGCCTGGAGGTTTTAAACGATACAGGAGATATGGCACGGGTTGGTGGTTGGGAGGTTGATTTAAAAAATAATACAGTTTATTGGACTCAAAGCACTAAAAAAATACATGAGGTTGCTGAAGACTATACTCCAACCATTGATGAAGCTATTAATTTTTTTCCTCAGGAATACAATGCAATTATTGATAAGGCTATTCGCCAGGCAATAGAAAAAGGAATAGCGTATGATTTAGAAGTTCCTATTATAACTGCAAAAGGCAATAGAAAATGGACACATACCATCGGCAAACCGGAAATGGAGGATGGAAAATGCATCCGTTTGCATGGAACTTTTCAGGATATTACCGAACACAAAAAAGCGGAAGCGGAGTTAAAGAAAATCGAATGGTTACTACAACCCAAAAAAGAAAAACCTGAAGTATGGATACCGGACTATGGTGATCTGACAACTATAAACCAAAACCGCACAATTTTAGATTCTGTTGGCAAAGAAACATTAAGTGAGATTGTAAGTGATTATCTTGCATTGTTGGAAACCTCTGCCGCGGTTTATGAAAAAAACGGTGATTATGCAGTTGGGATTTTTTCTTCGGAATGGTGCCAGTTTATGGATTGTTCCTCACGTGCTCTTTGTAAAAGTAAGGATAATAAAAAGGCTCTGGAATCAGGCAAATGGCTTTGCCACGAATCGTGTTGGGCAGATGCTTCCACTCGGTCAATTCAAATGAACAAAGCTGTTGATATTGAATGCAATGGGGGATTACGCATTTATGCTATACCCATCAGGGCAAATAATGAAGTTATTGGTTCAATTAATTTCGGTTATGGTAATCC
>JAGXIP010000219.1 GCA_024635585.1 Saccharicrinis sp.
ATACAGACCACTAAAGGCGGTTCCAATCCACAACCCATTATTGGCATCAATTTTTAATGTCTTTATGTCTGGTTCTCTGGGCAATTTAGAGATTTCGATTTTCTGGAAATCGCCTGTTGCCGTGTTAAACTTATTCAGGCCACCTCCCTCGGTACCTACATAGAAATCACCGTTTCTGGTTTCAGCAAAAGAACTCACAGTATTGTCGCTAAGTGATTTAGCCATTTTGGAATGCTGAAAGTTCGTGAATTTATTATCGGAATGATGCAAATAGGCTACTCCTCCTGACCAGGTGCCTATCCAAATGCCTCCCTGGCGATCTTCATAAATTTCAAAAAATGATTTGTGTGGCAGCCCGGGATGTGATTCCGGTTCAAATTCATACAGGTTGTTGCCATTGTATAAATACAGACCCCAAATGGTAGCGATCCATAATCTCTGGCGAGTGTCTTTCCATATTTTTCTTACCTGGTTGTCAATAAAATCAAATTGCTGCCCCGGTGATAAAGAAAACTTATCTTGAATAAGGTGTGAACGGGCACCATGTAACTCGTAACCAATCCATACCTCTTGTGAATTGGCATAAATTGCTAAGATCGTCGAACCCGGGCTGTCAACTAATTTTAGAAGTTCCTTTTTATCGGGTAATAGTGAATACAATGTACCGTCTAAAGTGCCAAGCCATACACGATTTGTTCCATCGGTATAGATTAGGTGAGGAATACCTTCAAGTCCTTTGGTGATTCTCTCTAATTGATTTTGCCCCGCTTTTAAACGTCCAAAAAAATTCTTATCAACGATCAACAGATTGCCTTCAGCATCTATTGCAATGGATTTTATATGTGGATTGGGAGTTGTTCCATCTTCATAGGTGTAATTAAATTTCTCAAATTTTTGAGCTCTTCTGTTAAAGTAAGATAATCCGTCCTCTGTGCTTGCCCATAAAGTATTCGCATTATCCAGAACCATTCCGGTAATTGCGTTGCTCGGCAGCCCCTCTGGCAATTCCGGATCTTTACTGAAACACTCGATTTCTTTTGAATTATATCTGAAAACTCCGTCGAATGTACCCATCCAAATGTATCCGAATTGATCCTGAATGATTGAATGGACAGATTTGAAACTGTAGCCTCCTCGCGGTGATATCTGGCGGAAAGCAATGTCTTCTATCTGGCTGTAAGTTCGAAAGAAACAAAAGAAAAACAATATGATAAAAAAATATTTAGATTTCATCCGGATATAATTTGTTTTTTAATTGCAGTAAACCCACAAGGCCTGCAGGTAGGGAACTCGTATGTGAGATATTCGCTTTACAGATTTCCACTTCGTTCCAATTCATCCTTGTTTTTGTTTAACGAACATACTCGTTTCTTTTTATTTTTTAAAAAAAATGATGAACAGGCTGACAGAAACTTGAAAACATTTTCAATTCGTAAATTTGGAATAGTTGATAATTCTACAGTTACCAGATTATTTTATTTTTTTTTTAAAATTAGGATTTTTTTTCACATGATTGTTTTGTGCCTAAATGAAATATAAGGCTTATATGCAACATCGGTCATATAAATCGCAACTTGAGTGTTATGCTACTCTATTGGGATACGGTTATCTTTAGATTTAGATAAATTGTTAAGATGAGCTTTTGGGATTTTACCTTCTTTCTTTTTTTTGGAGTCGTTTTAATTGTGGGATGTGAAGTTCGCAATGGAGATGAACTTGGCCTTATGGTTGGTTTGATGGAATCAGAACTTGATGGAACTTACAAGGAAATCATGCGAACTCAGAATGAAAACTACATACTTTCCGGGAACCCGGAGAATGAAAAAAATGATTCGATTTCAAAACCAGACTGGGATAATGGTTTTTGGACCGGTAATTTATGGCTGATGTTTGAATTGACAGGTGATGATAAGTGGAAAGAAAGGGCTCTTCAATTTACCTTGCCTTTGGAAGAGGAACTATGGAATGGCGAATCTTCCTTGTCAGGGCTTACTATGATGGCAAGTTTTGGGCAGGCCATCAAGTACTCCGATAATTCGGATTACAGGGATGTACTTGTCCAATCAGCAAAAGTGCTTTCTTCCAGGTTCAATCCGGTCATTGGAGCATTTGGAGAACCCAAGACTAATTCTAATGTGAAAGTTCTTTCAGTGAACATTGAAAGCATGCTAAATATCGATTTGTTGTTTTGGGCAGCACAAGAAACCGGGAATGAGAACTTTAGCAAAATTGCGGTCAGGCATGTTCGAACCGTACTTCAAAATCATTTCGGGGGTGATATGTCATGCAATGAAGTTGTTGACTATGATTTAAAAACAGGCAGTATTAGAGGTAAATACAATCGTCATGTTCTTAAGCAAAGCTCATGGACACTTGGACAGGCTGTTGCATTATATGGAGTTACAACTTCATATCGAGAAACAAAGAGAGATGAATTTTTAATGCATGCAGAACAAATTGCCGGGTTCATTTTAAATCAACCGATTGTAACGTTAGACAGAATTCCTTCATGCGATTTTGCCTTACACAATGAGCCCGATCTTGACTGTGATTTTTCAGTCGGGGTTATTATCGCATCGGCATTGTATGAGTTAAGTGGATATTCTGTTCATGCTGCTAAATATATAGAAACAGCCGACAAACTACTGGAGAATATTTCTTCGAAAAAGTTTCCAGTAGTTTCAGATGATTACAGTATTGAAGGCTCAATGTTTACACGTGATTCATTTGATGAGGATAATACTATTGAAACAAGGTGGCCTATGTTGCTAACTGATTATTATTTCCTTGAATCTCTTTTGCATAGGAGATTTTTAACCCATTAATGATATTCATACAATGGTTGAATGGAAGAAGCTAAGTTTTCAGCAACAGCATCGAAATTATATTATTTTAATGTTAAAAACATGTAATTTGTTGAATTTAAGGCTGTAAAATATTGTAATGAATGTTGCATGATTACAACATTACTTTCAAAGTGCAACATAACTTACAGAATACGCTACACTAATTGTAAGCGAATTTACTGACAGTCGTTAAATTTGTGGTAATTGTTAAAAGAAGAATTTATAGCTATCATGAATTTGCGATAAGTATTAAAGATAAGATTGTTGAAAATATACGAATGCCAAGAATGCAAATTCTGAGTCAAATTTATAGAAGAATAATGAATAGAGATACAAAGCCAATATCGATACAGCCTCTTTTAAGTAATAAGGACTTTTTAGTCATTACAGAAGGTCGTTGTAAATCATTTCTATTTTCCGGGTTGACTTTATTTATGAATGTTTTTGTTTCTATAATTTGTCATACTATTTAACCTTAATATCTAATGTTATGAGAAAAATTTATCTTTTGTTCTTAATGGTCTTTATGGCTATCCAGTTTAATGCGCTTGCTGAACGCATTAATATTCCGGGCGTGAAAATTCCGGGGTTAATTATATCGGAGGTACGACCCGATAGTGAGGCTACTGCCTATGTTGAGTTGACTAATGTTGGTACTACACCAATTAATCTTTCAAAATCTGCTGACGAGTATTTCGTTTTACA
Source organism: Saccharicrinis sp. (assembly GCA_024635585.1). Taxonomy (GTDB): domain Bacteria; phylum Bacteroidota; class Bacteroidia; order Bacteroidales; family Marinilabiliaceae; genus Saccharicrinis. The sequence continues at coordinate 3,552 of JAGXIP010000219.1, forward strand.
TTCGGTACACTACAATACCCGGATTGTTGCAGTGTCTGATAGTATTATTTCTTTTAACCGTTTAAACACTGCTGTAAATGGTACAATTGGCAAAGTATATTTAAAAGGAATACTTCAGCCAGGTGAATCTTTTGTTGTAGCTACAGCATGGGATGCTAATGATACCAGACGTACTGGTATTCCAAGGCATAATACTGCAATAGCTATGATAGGCAAACAGTTTGTACATAAAAATGAGTCTACGAATACTTATGGTTGGATAAATCAACCAGCATGGCAATGTTTTGGAAAGGACTCTGTGAGCGCTTCTTATGAGTCAGGAATAGAAGAGTTAAAAGGTGAACCCTCTGCTGGTTACTTAATTCAGTGGCACTTTAAGAAGGATAGCGTTGCCGTTGATTCTACGTATATCGATCAATTCAACTTTTTTCACTTCCCGGAACTAAATGGTCAGTTGAAAGGGAATCAGATTTTCCCGATCGCAGGTGTAGACGATGCAATGACCACCAGTGTGATGGTGCGTAAAGCGAATGTAGCCAAGGGTAATTTGAAGTGGGATCAATCCCGTGGTACTGATGCTACAACCTCAGAATGGCTTGTGATCCCCAAAAATACATCTAAGAAAGATGCATACACTACCGTGGGTAATCATGGAGTTTATAATCTAAACTATACAGTAAACAAACCTTCAATTGTTCTTTTAAACGAAACAGCAAAAACCATCTCAGTCCCCTGGGAATTGGTTCGTGGCGATTCGCTTTCTCACTATTTCAACTTAGGTAAAGGAATGAGTTGGTCATACGATTACAATGATTCATTCGAAGATTCATCATCTTATATTGCCAAAACAGGTGATAAGTTTTCCTTATATGCTGTCGGAAATACCTTGAAGAAAATTGATTTTACTTTACAAGTTCGTGTGCCTAAGCCATATGATGCAATGGTTTTTCCGAAGCGTCGTCTGCTTTTCGGCCAGAAACTTGTTTGGATCCGGTGACCGGTGCAGTAGTTGATACACTTACTACAAGATATTGGTCGAATGGTTTTGTTTATGCTGTGGTAAAAGGTCCACAGATTGACTCAATTATCAATGTACCTTATGCGACACGTACCGATAGTTTATTAAAGTATCTGGTAAAACCCGATAAAGCTAAATTTGACTTTGAATTTGTAGATGGGAAGAATCGTGTTGACCTTAAATTTGGTGATAAACTAAAGGTTACTTCTGAAAATGGGATTATTGTAAAAGAATACTTTGTGGCTGTTTCAGAATACGTTAAAGCAAATAATGCTCTTTTGCGCACGGTAACCTGGCCCGATATTGATAAAACGTTATATCCAAGATGGATCGTTGGTGATACTCTTCCGGAATTTACTTCATTGAAGACTGAATATATTGTTGAGTTACGCAATGATGCTAATAAAATTCCTGCTTTCCAGTTTAAAACTCAGGATTTAAAAGCAAGAATTGAAGTGAAAAATGCCGCTGATATTGATGGTACTATGGCACAACGTACCACTTCGGTTACTGTATATGCCGAGAGTGATACGACTTCCTTAACGTATAACTTTCAATTTGTAAAGCAAGGTGTCCCTGTACAACCAAATATTGCGGAGCCATTTATCTCAGAATTGATTAAGAATGTCAATACTCAAGGGTTTGCTGTGGAAATTTACAACCCAGGTACTGAGGATTTGGATTTGAGCAGGTATATGTATGTTAGAGGTAATGCCGGTCAAACCTGGCAAGAAGCTGTTGGAACTCTTGTTGATGTCACTGCAGCTGCATTTTCGACGACTAGCGATGGTCTTAAAATTTACAAAACTCACTATGTTCCTTCCAAGCGATGGGCTGCAGATGGTTCTTTAGCAGAGTGGGCAGCTATCCCTAACAAAGAAAATCCTTTTGTAGGCCGTGGTTTCTTAAAAGACGATAACCAAACCGACCCTTGGGTAAAAGGCCAGGATGTATGGGTTATGGGTGTTGGTACTTCTACTGCCGCAGCTCAAGTGAAAATAAGACAAGAATCAGACTTTGTTTTTAAAGGGAATACTGCCGATAATACATTGAATGCCTGGCCTTCTACGATGCTTAATCATCGTGAAACTCCTCCCTGGACAAATAATTATACGTACTTGTTGCAAATCCTTAATGATTCTATTTTGAATGGAACAAAGGATGTGAGAGATGCCCGTGCATACGAGCTTATCGATCGTTTTGATGCAAGAGGAGATTCCCTTGCAGGAAAAAAACTTACAGGTTGGATGTCATTGATTCGTAAACCATCTGTAAGTAAAGGTAATGTTGATCGTATGGGTGGTGGTAAAGAAACTGCTGAAAGTTCTGAATGGATATATCGTACCAATACTCCCGGAGTTAACTTAGTTGATAACATTGGTCTTCACATTATGACTCCTCTTACTAACTTCAAATCTACTGTTACATCAATGAAGTTTATTGTTACTCCTGGTTATAGAGGCGACAACCTTTCAATTACCGGCAGTATAACAGCTTATACTCCTAAAACCATTGCATTGGTCTTGGATAAAGCTGATTCGAGTCAAGTGTTTGTATTTAAGCGCGGTACCTCGGTGTTGACAGATGATCAGATTTTAGCAGATGCTGATGTGTTAAGTGTTACATCTGGTGACGGTAGGTCAACAACGGTTTATAAGTTGATCAATTCACCTTTGGATAGCAATACTAAATTAACTGCAAAATCAGGTTCGGGTTTAATCGTTATCGGGAATAAAGTCACAGGAGCAACTGTAGGTATGACACTAAAAGATGCTGTTGCGAACCTTGTTGTTGCGAATAAATCTATTTTGAATGTGTTTGATGCATCTACCGGGGCTTTGCAGCCTTTGCGAATTCATAACAGGGATTCATTGGTAAATAATGTAATGGTGAATGATAATATTTACCTTCAAGTGGTTGCCGAAAATAGCGATAAAGCTATTTATAACTTTGATTTTGGATTTGCAAGTAGTAAAGCTGTATTAATCTCCAGCACGATTAAAATCGATCAGGATAAAAAAATGATTTTGGAACTTCCTGCTGGCTCAACAGCTACAAGTTTGTTATCGATGATTTCTGCAAACAATGGTTCGACGGTTAAGATTCTGGATAAAGCTGGTTTCGAACGGACGACTGGTTACATGAACATTGATGATGTGATTGAAGTTATTGCTCCTGATGGTGTCGGTAAAACTGTTTATGGTTTTGCAGGAGAAGGGTTTACTGTTTCGAATAAACAGTCGATTGAATCTCAAAATACAGTTGTGATATTCCCTAACCCTGTGACTCATGTTCTATACATTAAAGGGTTTGAGTTAGCTTCAGTTCAGGTGTATACACTTTCCGGTACGATGATGATTTCTAAAACTGCTTCATATAGCAATAGTGTAGATGTTAACAGTCTTCCAAAGGGAATCTATATTATTAAAATGACTGATGTAAATGGTAAAGTTGTTGTGGATAAATTCCTTAAAAAGTAACCCTTTTATGCCAAACATTAAGTTCTAATTTGATGGAGGTCAGATGTCTTTCTGATATCTGACCTCTTTTTTTTAATCGTCAAATTTGTAGCTAAACGTAAACGCATATTGTTGCTATCCACAAATATTAAACGAGACTATGATTTATCACTCTTTATTTTGATCTCGTTTCATACATTTCAATAATTGAACTTAAGGACTTTAACAGGCATACATGTTTCGACATGCCATCACTCTATTTGGATTTCTTTATTTCGAATTTGAAGTAATTGTTTTGTTTTTATTGCATTAATGAGGCGCAGGGATATCTAGTAAAATACTGTTCTTTTTTTATCATAAACAACAGTGCCAACATCTTAATTGGTATTGTCCCCTTGAGTTCAATCTTGTTATTCATTCATTTAATAAAATATTGTACGGGTACGGTAACGCCCTTTTAATAAAATATTTAGGTTTTGAAATAATATTCATATGAAGCTAATGCTGACACAGGATGGGCTAAAAAAAAATCAAAATAAAAGTCGGATACATTTGCAGATTGAATAATTGTTCCAAACTGGAACATAAGTGTTTTTTTGCAACAATAGTACAAAATTTCGTTTGTTAAATGGAAGACTAGTTTTAATGATATGCCTAAATTGCTGAATATACAGCGACAACAATAAGCATCAATACATATTACGATGAACAGAAAAATTATGAAATGCCTGATACTAGTTTTTACTGTTCTATTCTTCAGCAATTTGACTATTGCACAGAATAATAATAGTAATCGGATTCAAAACGGTCAATTTGGCCCTGAACGGAATAACGATATGTTTAAACTCGGTCAGCGGATCGAAATGCTTACCAAGCGATTAGCTCTTTCACCTGATCAAAATGTGAAAATTAAAACAATTGAAAGGCAAAACACGGAGGAGCAACAGCGGCTGAGAGAAAGGGAATTCTATAGAGGTAATGATATTTCGAAAAATTTTGGAGGGAAGGGATCAGGACTCAGTTCAGAACAACGTGCATTATATTATGAGTATATCAAGTTACGGAAAGAGTCAAATGATAAAATAACTGAATTGCTGAATAACAAACAAAAGTCAAAATTTACAACCATCATGGAAAGGGACGAGAAGATTTTGGAAGATAGAATGAATGGTATTCAAACAGGAAGTCAGCAAATATATAATTCGAATACTACCAAGAATAATAAAGTTCCGGTCAGTAAAAATGAAAAACAAAAAACTCAAAAGAAATAGAATTCTAAGAATCCAACGGCAGTAGAAAACAAAACGCCAGAAGAACCG
>JAGXIP010000016.1 GCA_024635585.1 Saccharicrinis sp.
GTATTAGCACCATGGTTTGGCCCCTGGCTCCATGTACTTTTAGCCAAGTGCATTTCCCACCATACGCCAATATACTTGGCTGGCTTAACCCACGAAACATCTCCCAGTTTATTGGGTTCGTTTAGATTTAAAATTAAGTAGGATGTAATTAAATCGATGGGCTTATCCACTATTTGAACGGTTCGCCAAGGTGTTTTAAAAGGTGTTTTTCCATACACTTTAACTCCATTTGACCAAGGAACTAAATCGCATTTTAGCTTAGTATTGGCCGTTTTATAGAGTGTCATGGAAGCATAATCGGTCAGATTAGCCTCATGGATAGATAATGCAAGTCCGTTTTCATCAACTAATGTTAAAGGTGTGTGTACCGTATCGTTTAGTGCACTCAGCTTATGTTTTTCGTACAAATATTCGTACCTGTCCGGTTGATAGGCTTTTACCGACCAAGACTCATAGTCTGCAAATAAATTAAATTCGGTAAGTTCATCTGCAATTTGAAATTCTACCAAATTATCTTGCTCAGGAAATATGTACCTAAATCCAATGCCGTCGTTAAACACCCTAAAAACGAGATCTAATTTTCTTTTTAGTCCTTCTGTTTCCTGAAGCTGTACTAGCAGTTCATTATAGTTGTTGCGTATTTCCTTTTTTTCTCCCCAAGGTTGTTCCCAGGTTTCATCTACACTTTTAATCGAAGAGTTAATGATTTTAAATCCGTTTTTCAGGGCGGGTTGGTCTAGCAACAAAAACCCCAACTTCGATTCATCAATTACCTGTATATCGTTATGTTTCACGTTGTAGGAAATTGCATTTTTATTCGCGCTAAATGTTAGACTCAGCGTGTTATTGGGGGAAGTGACGGTAATATCCCTGTGCATTTTTGATGTGCATTTCACAAATAATGATAACCCTAAAAAAGTCAGCAATGCAAAATAGGATATGTGAAATACACTTCTTTTTAGTTTATGTTTCATCTCATTACAGATATTTGTTCTTTATTGGTATTTTCCTCATCAAGGAATTTAATTTTAAAGGCATTCGAAAGAACTTCGTTTCGATGGAACTCACCAATAATTACCTACCCTAGGTGCTTAAGCTAAAGCTTCAGCGACACGCGTGTGTGAAGTATTATCATGGCTCGTTTCATCTGAAAAAATTGGTTTTGTTCTTTGCAAATACATGGTGTTTTACTTCTTCAACACCATATATTTATAGGGTGTTAAGGATAAAACCTGATTTAGTTTAACTGTGGTATTGTTAAGTGCATTAGTCCATGTATTTCCGGCTAATTCTGGCGGCAAAGTATATTCTACGCTTGAACCTGTAATATTTACAATTACAAATACCTCTTCGTTATCTTGTTTCTTTTTAAAAGAAACAACGTTGCTGGAACTGAAATTTTCCAATGACTTTTCTTTTATAGCCTTGCTATTATTGTAAAAGTTCATCAAAGTTGTATATGTAGCCAAAACACTTGGGTTCTGAGACCAATTAATTTTGGTTGTTACACCCTCAAAAAAGCCAAGTTTATCGGGATGTGCCACTTCCTGTCCCGTGTAAATTAAAGGTACACCTCCCATATAAGTAGCAAGTACAAAGGCCGATAATGCTCCATCGTTTGAACCTCCAAAATAATGTTGTGGTATTTCTTCCCAAGCATTCTGATCGTGGTTAGTAATCCACCTAACAACTTGTGAATCCGATGTCAAACCTGTATATTCAGCTAGATTGTCGGTAAATAATTTTCCGGTTGATATATTGCCGGCATATAATTCTTTTAGGGAGTTGTAGAATGGCCATCCAAAAACCAAATCAAAGCCAGCAGCTGTAAGTTCTTTCCTTTCGGCTTCTGCAAAGAATATTAACTCGCGGTTTGGGATACTCCGCAAATTATCAATGGCTTGCTTCCAAAAATCGTCAGGTATACCAACTGCATAGTCGCACCTATAGCCATCCACATTTGCTTCGAGCACCCAATAATTCAAAGCTTTAATCATCTCCTGACGCATTTCCTGGTTGTCAAAATTTAACTCTGCCACATCTGTCCATCCTGTATTAGGCGGATTGATAATATTCCCATTGTCATCTTTAACATACCAAGCACTATTTTTAGTCCATTTATTATCGAAGGAAGAATGGTTGCCTACCCAATCCAGAATCACTGCCATATCTCTACTATGTGCTTGTTTCACCAAGGATCTTAAGTCTGCAAGGACACCAAAATCGGGATGGATATCCATATAATCTTTAACTGCATAGGGCGATCCTACACCTTTTTCAATAGCTGTAGGATGAATAGGCATTAACCAAATTACATTAATACCTAAACCTTTAATATGATCTAATCCTTTTTCTACTCCTTTTAAATCGCCTGATGCGCTAAATGCTCTCAGATTTACTTCATACATGGTAATGTCCTCTATCTCCGGCACATTTACAAATGGAATGTCGTACTGCTTGAATTCCTTAACGGGATGTGTAGTTTCCCACACTTCAGCAGTATCTTTTTTACAAGAACCCATGATTTGGGTGAAAAGTAAAAGATGAATTGTTAACACTATTGTCTTGAACATAATTTTACACTTTTAAAATTGATTCCACAGGCTAAACGCACCTGTGGAATCTAAATAAGTTATATTTTATTAAAATTATTGCTAATTAGCTTTTACACTGTACCTATAATTTCCAGGAACGGTTAGATCTAATGTTATCGTATACATTCCGCTATTTTCAATCGTTAAGTTGGTGCGATCTTCATAAGGAAGCCAAGGATGATTTCCATAAAGAAAGTTTCCGTCTTCGTCCAGTCCCATGTCTATTTCCCATGCATCGTTGGCACGGAATTTAAAGAAACCTGTTGCTTTCATATCCGCTGTAAGTGACCACAATTGGGTACTTGGATCAAAAGTTAAATTGGTATCCGAATTCCACCCGTCAGGCGTAGCCTCTCCCATAATACCCCATGAATCAATCTTTTTTAGGAGATATTTCATTGTATTAAGATCAATTGCAAATAAATAGTAACCCTCAGATGGGGCTATAAAATTATCGCCTGCATAATTAGCAACAATAACAGTATCTCCGCCACCATCTCCATAGGATTCTGATCCCCAATCTTTTTGCGTATACAATTTAAACTCGTTGGTACCCCCGGCCGGAATATAGATATAACCTTCGTAAATACCATTGTCCTCTGTAGAAGATATCGAATCGCTTTCTTCGATAATCCACCCTTGAAAATCGCCCGCAATGTAAATTGAAGGATAGTTGATATAGGGTACGATAGAAGAGTATGTAGTAATCGTGAGGTTTTGTATTAATGAATGAACCCTCTGGTTAAGATACGCCTCGACCCTAATATCAACTACCCCTTCTGCATTAGGCTGTATGCCTAACTCTATTGCAATTGCATTGAGATCCTCAGTTTCTATAGATATAGACAAAATATCAAATCCAATAATCCTACTCACAGCTTCAGCCCATTGTCCATTCCGTGCAAATTGCACCGTATAGGTAACGGGAGCGTCAATGGCATAAGATACGGCAGGCCATGAAATATTTATAGCTTCTTTCACAGCATTATCATCTAACAGCACAACATTATCCGCAGATAGAGTAATATTGTCCGAAAACTGTACCTCTTCCTGAATGGTCAGGGTTGGGTCATCATTACATCCTGATATAGTCAATAGCAGGAAGAGTAACGTTATTGAAATATTATATGCTTTTTTCATTCGTTTTAAATTTAATTTAATTGACATTGCAAATGGCACTTCCTTTGATTACCAACCTGTATTCTGTACCAAATTTGGATTGGCATTGATAGCAGCTGTTGGAATGGGGAATAACAAAAACTTGTCATCCACTTCAGGCACCAGACCATGGCCTTTTGTAAAGGTTTCAAATCGTATCATATCCTGACGACGGTGTCCTTCCCAGTTTAATTCGAATCCTCTTTCATCATAGATGTTCATCAAGGTTGGATTGCCTGCCAAAGGGTTGAGACCTGCTCTTTGACGTACCATATCAACATATTCCTTGGCTTCTCCTGCGCGATTTAACCGCACCAAACATTCTGCTTTCATCAAAAGTACATCGGCATAGCGATAAATTGGGAAGTCATTTGATGCTCCGTTACTGATAGGGGGTGCAGGCCAAAATTTCATATTTCTTGCGCCAGCTCCCGGTTCGGCTCCTGGATTAATTAAGTTGTCGATATAAATATCGTAATTAACAAAGCCAGCAGGTTTTGGACCAAAAGGACTGTCGCCATACCTGTATTGACGTTTTCTAACATCCTTGTCGTCATATTTTTCAACATACTCTTTTGGCACGACTGTTCCATTCCATCCTCCTGACCCAATTAAAAGCGTGCCATCACTACCCCAGAGGCTCCTTACCGTAAAAATATTTCGTCCTACCACATCGGCGGTTGTATATATTGCCCATATAGTTTCATCATCCGGACAAACATCGCCAAATAACTCATAATATTTTGAACCCAATGGGTGTATTGAACTTGCCGCTCCGGAATGCAAACTGTACCCACCTTTATCAATAATTTGGTCCAAAATATCCAAGCACTCGGACCACATAGCTGTTCCGGTATAAACTTCGGCATTTATATATAATTTGGCCAAAATCATATTTCCGGCCCATGTATTGATCCTACCATAATTGGAGCCTCCCTTTCCAGTAGGCAACTCTACTATGTTTGTTTTTAACTCGGATGTTAAAAATTCAAATATATCTTCTCGCGAAGTCTGTGGAATAGAATCAACTGGGAGCTCATTTTTAGTATAAAATGGCACACTACCAAAATCATCTATCAGCAGATAGTAAAAAAAAGCCCTCAGCACCTTGGCCTCTGCAATTTTAGAGGCCTCTGCATTAGCCAATACCAGTTGTTCGACCGAGGTGTTGGCGCGGTAAACTGATTGATACAACCAGTTCCATGTATTGTTAAAAAGATAATTATCGGGAGCCCAGTCGCGTATATACAAACGTGCAAATTCCAATTGCCAGTCACCTGTATTTCTATGTGGTATAACCTGCTCATCCGACGACATTGCGTTCAGGTCGTACCAGCCGTTATCTGCCCCTGCATATCCCACACCGTCCCAATTTCCGGGAATTTGACCATATACGCTTGCCAATGCCGCATCGGAACCTGCTGGAGATGCGTAGAAATCTTTAGCAGCATATCTGTCATATACAATTTCTTCCACGTCGGTACAACCGACTATTGTTATAATTACCAATAACAATATATATTTTAGTTTCTTCATCTGTTTTTTCATTTAAATTGTTAAAACGAAATATTCAACCCTAAAGCAATGCTCCGCGTTCTTGGATAGATACCTGCATCAACCCCGGAACTGCTATTTCCTGAAACATTAAGTTCCGGATCAACCCCTTTGTAATTGGTAAGGAGTAACAAGTTGGTTCCTGTAACCGAAAAACGAACTCTCTCTATATACTTTACATTTAATTTTTTCAACGTATATCCAAGTGTCATATTTTCAAAGCGAATAAAATCACCATCTTCTAACCATAAATCTGAGGCATACTTAGAAGTATAAAGTCCAAGGTCAGCTGCACTGCTTAATAAATTACTTTTTCCCAACCTTTCAAATGTGCTGAAATTACTTCTTATACGATTATAGATTTTATTACCTCCCGAACCTCTCCATACCATAGATACATCCAAGTTTTTATAACGGAATGTTGGTGTAAAGGCAAAGGAATAGGTTGGCAAAGATGAACCGGCATAGTAACGATCTTTACTTTCAGAACTTAAATCAATTCCATTTCCATCTCTATCCACTACCAATTCTTCGTTGTTTTGTGGATCTTTACCGTCATTCTCAAAAATATAATAAGCCCCAATAGGTTTACCCGTTACCAAGTATGCACTCGTGCCCCAGGGTACATAGTTTGTATTAAGTGGTACACCGTTGATGGAACCGCTTAATTTAACTACTTCGTTATCCAACAATGAGAAGTTACCACCCAACGTAAGAGTAATATCCTGGGTATCCACAATGCGTGAATCAATTGTAAACTCAATCCCTTTATTTACCATCTCGCCAACATTGGCCTTAATAGAACCAAAAGGATATGGCGGCTGCGGTACGGTGTAGTCAAAGAGCAAGTTTTTTGTCTTTGCCACAAAAACATCTATTGATCCATTCAAATTCCCGTTGAACAATCCAAAGTCGATACCTACATTCGTCTGATACCTAGTTTCCCATCGTAAGTCGTTATTTGAGTTTTGATTAACAGCAAAGTTGGTAATAAGGCCGCCGTTAAAAAATATAGTTCCCGACTCCCCTACTAACTGCATAGAATTTTGTGGGTATAGGCCCTGTTGGTTACCTGTAACGCCATAACCTGCCCGGAGTTTTAAATTGCTAATAACGCCCATGTCTTTTATAAACGGCTCCTCACTCATCCTCCACGCAACTGAAGCAGAAGGGAAAGTCCCCCATTTGTGATCTTCTCCAAATACAGAAGAGCCGTCTTTTCTTACACTCGCTGTCAAAAGATATTTATCGGCAAAGGAATAGTTAACGCGTCCTAAAAAAGATATTAAAGTACGGTCGTTTTTATAGGATGAGATATCACCAGGCTTATAACTTTCAACCGAACCTAATTGCAACGCATTATAAGTAGTTATATCACTGATAAAACCCTTCGTTTGGGCAAAATGCCCTTGATAAGTTTGTTGTTGCCATTCGTATAATGCCAACGCACCTACCGAGTGTTTACCAAATACTTTATTATAACTGGTGCTAATATTAAATAATTTCTCATCGGTATTATTCGTATTTACGTTAGCCACACCACGATTGTCGATTGCAAAGGCTACTGTTGAGTTTTCAGGAGCATAATAGCCGCTATTAAAATTAACCTTTCGCCAGCTCCCAAAACCACCTATGCTCAATCCTTCCATTAACTCCAAATCCGCTTTAAGACTGGCAAATTGATTTACAGCTTCTTCTTCCTGTATAATCTCTTGAGCAGCTGCATAAGGATTTAAATACTGAAAAACTTTCGTATCAAAGAAATAACTCCCATCATGCGCTAAAACGGGGTCGGTAGGTCGCGCCAAATATGCACTTGTAATCAAATTTGATCTAAAATCTTCACGGCCTACGTCACTCGGGCTACCATCTCTTGTGCGTATGCTATTATTTAAGTTTACAGTTAGACTAAGCTTGTCGTCCAAAGCTTTTTGTGTGGCCTGTAACCTAGCAATATAATTGTTGTTGTTGGAGTTTATAACAACCCCTTCTTGCAAAATGGCAGATACAGAGGCGCGGTAACTAAAATTTTCGGTTCCCGATCCAAAGGATACGGTATGGTTTTGAGTAATTCCTGTTCGTGATAACAAATCATACCAATCTGTATTTGAACTGTGCCATGCACTATAATCAACCCCCCAATTTGCAGCTTGCTCTTCCCAGTCACTAGCACTCATCATATCAAGCTCATTTGCTATTTCATCAATCGATACCGAACCATTATATTCTATGGTAGCTTTTCCCTTTTTTCCCTTTTTGGTTGTGATTATAATTACACCCGGAGCTCCTCTTGATCCATAAATAGCCGTTGCCGAAGCATCCTTTAAAATATCTACCGAGGCTATTTCTGATGGAGGAACTTGATTAAAAAGATCCATATTACCTTGTATCCCGTCTACAACAACCAGCGGGTCGTTACCGCCAATTAAAGATGTAATACCTCTAATCCGCACAGAAGGAGAAGAGCCTGGCTCACTTCCTGTTTGGGTTATATTAACACCAGCTACCCGACCCGACATTTGTTGTAAGGGACTAGTGATTGCCCCTTGGTTAAGGTCGTCGGATGAAATACTGCCTACCGCTCCGGTTAAATCCATTTTACGAGTAACGCCATAGCCAACCGCCACAACTTCGTCTAATTGTAGAAAACTTGATTTCAGTGTTACTTCTAAAAACAGGTCGTTGGCTAATACCACCTCTTTGTTATCAAAACCAATAAATGAAAGCATTAGCACATCACCTTCCGATGCCATAAGGGCGAAATTACCGTTAGCATCAGTGATAGTTCCATTTGTGGTGCCTTTAATTTGAACTGATAAACCGGGTAAAGGCATTCCTTGATCGTCATAAACTACACCCTTGTAGTTAGTTTTTTCTTGTGCGACTATAGTGTGACTTAACCCACCCATTAACAGCACAAGAAATAAAAGTCTCAACTTTTTAAAAGTCAATAACCCTTCATAGTAGCTCTTTTTCATCTGCTTTTTCATTAAATAAATATTACTTAATTAGTACTAAATACTGATAATGCTTTATGCATTTATTACAGTTTCAAAGTTCCCAATTGCGCATACCTTTTCATAAAAGCTAATGAAAAATATAAGCACATTTAAAAGGGTGAAGAGAGTTAAATAGCTTTAAATAAGGTGGGTGAGAGATATCAAAATAGATGTATATGCATTAAAAATATAAAAGATATTTAAGCAGATTTAAGTAAATATTCGCATATTTTAACAATGCAGGATTGCTGTGAGAATGTTTTGGCGAATAATTTAGTATGAAACGAGCCATGAGAGTTACTTCTCACAAAGGGGAATGATTGTAATGGCGAGTTCCATATGGCAAATGAAATCAATTATAAACATATGAAAATACTTATATGAGGTAAAGGAATTAAGTAATGAGCGTTGCCAAAGGACGAATACTATATTGATTCTATTTTTTTAATTTCATTTTCAAAATCATCGTTATTTAAGGTGGAACGATTTTTAACCTTCGATTTATAGGTATTTATTGTATTGACAGAATAGTTTAAAATCTGACTAATCCTTTCACTATCCTGAATACCCAGCCTTATGAGTGCAAATATCCTAAGTTCTGTATTAAGTATTTTGCCGTTGTCATCCATAAATTTATCTTCCTCACTAAACAATTTGTTGAATTTGAGCACAAACTCAGGAAATATACTTAAAAATGTCCGGTCAAACGATTCAAGAAATCTATCTCGTTCTTGCTTAATATTTCCACGGTTAATGATGGAGCTTAGTTCGTCGTATTTCTTGAGCTTTATTTTTGTTTCGACACTTTGGCGGTAATCATCAAGTTTTTGAATTAAGTCGGAGCTTGTTTTAAAGGAAAATCCAATATATTCTTCCTTAACTAAATTTACCTCACGCAACTTTGTATTATTATCTCGTATGGCTTTATTCTTTTTTAAAATAATTGTTCTCGCTTCACTCACCTTTCTCAATTGCCTGAAAAGAAGCACCAATACGCCTAAAATTACTAATGCAAGCAATGATGAAAGAATGGCATAAGTTTTAATCCGCTTTTTTTGAAGTTCTATTATTTGAGCTTTGGCAGCCTCAACAGAAGGCATAATTTGAACTAACTGTTCTTGTCGTAACTGAGCGCCATATAGTTTGGCATCATTTAAGGCAATATCTAAATAGTAGCTCGCAATGTCTATTTTTCCTTCTTCAAATAATTTATTGCCTATATGTGTTAAGGCTGAGTTTTCTCTGTTTACTATTTTTATATCTTCAATCGCAGCATTCACCAATAAGTTCATACGTTTGTCCTCGTATCCCATAGCTCCATAAACAGTAGCATAGGTGCTGGCATCTACTGCAAACTGTCTTCCAGTCAATTTATACTTACTAAATAATATGTCGTAATGATGAGCTGCTACAATATAATCGCCCATCTTTAAATTATACAATCCGCTTAATGAATGATGTTTAATGGAATTGGGTTTGGTTATAGCAATGGCCGATTTTAGATTTTCACTACCTAAACTCCAATACTTTTCCTTATAAATAGAGCTGCTATATTTATCAAATAAGTCAAAATACAACATTGCTTTGATGTAAAAATATTCAACTTGCAAACTATCATGCAATTTACTTGCAGGGATAGAATCCAGAAAATCTTTAACTTCGAGCAACATACCGGCTCTTAATAAAGTTGCGCTGGTTTTTATTTGTGCATTGTACAGCAATGAACTGTCTTGCGTATTTTTTGCAATTTTCATCATTTCATCGGCATAAAACACTGCCGAATCATACTTATATGAATAATATGCACGGTGCAAAGCTTGAAATATGAAATACTTTGCATTGTCGTTATTTCCAACTAAATTTAATTCAATGTTTAAGCTATCTATATAATCTCTTTTTTGCATCTCAAACTCAGCCCTGTTTTCAAGGACATTATTCAATTCGGTATATATGGTTAAATCAGGATTTTTTTGGCAACTTGTAATAAATATAATAGGCCAAATAATATATGACAGTATTTTCATGTGCTTATAATTTATTTTTTTGCCACATGGAACTCGCCATTACAATCATTCCCCTTTGTGTGAGGACACTCGCATGGCTCGTTTCATATTTTATGATTTCTTGGAATTATCAAAAATAGTTGTTTCTGATATTAAAGAAGCATTTTAATAGATTTAAAAGAAATTATTTGCAAAAGTGAGTGTTTGAGATTCTTTCACCTCGATTGCCACTGCCTTTATTTTTACTATTTTTGCAGCTTCAAATAAATCAAATAAAAAATCAACATTGATATATCCAGAGTTTTTTGAAGATAAAATTAGGTTTAACCGGGTACGAGAACTCATTAAAGAACAATGCCTTAGCTCTTTAGGAAAGGAACGCGTGGACGAGATGCGCTTTGTAACCTTATACGATGTTGTGCACCGCTGGGTAAACCAAACCAATGAATTTAAGCGTATCTGTGTTGAGGAATCATCGTTCCCCACCAGTTATTATATCGATGTAAGGGGAGCCCTGAACAGAATTAGGGTAGAAGGTCTATTTTTGGAGGAGAAAGAACTGTTCGACCTGCGGCGATCGCTGCTTTCTGTAAAAGATATTGTCCGTTTTTTCAAAAATAAAGAAGAACAAAATGCCTATCCCCATTTGCGCGAGATAGCCGCCAAAGTGATGGTATATCCCTACATATTTGAACGTATAGATGCCATATTAAATAAGTTTGGTAAGATAAAAGATAGCGCTTCGCCCGAACTTGCCCGCATACGAAACGAGATGGTGAAAAAACAGGGCAGCGTTTCCCGAAAAATGGCCGCCATCCTCAATAAAGCACAAAAAGACGGACTGGTAGAAGCCGACGTGAACGTTGCCATTCGAGATGGACGTGCCGTTATACCCGTTCCGGCCGGTAACAAACGCAAGCTCAGCGGAATTATTCACGACGAGTCGGCCACAGGTAAAACATCGTTTATCGAACCCGCCGAAATTGTTGAGATAAACAACGAAATACGTGAGCTCGAGTATGCCGAACGTAGAGAGATGAGCCGAATACTGATTGCCTTTTCCGATAGCATACGACCTTACCTGACAGATCTGATTTTTTCATACGAGTTTTTGGGCATTATGGATTTTATTCGTGCCAAAGCAAAATTTGCCTTGCAAATAAAAGCCTGCCTGCCTATTATGGTCACCCATCCCGAGGTAAACTGGGAGGATGCCACACACCCTCTTTTGTATCTCCAGCATTCTGCCGAAGGCAAAGAAGTAGTACCACTTAGCCTCCAACTTAATAGCGAGCAGCGTATTCTGCTTATTTCCGGACCCAATGCCGGGGGTAAGTCTGTGTGCCTTCAAACAGTTGGCTTACTGCAATATATGTTTCAGTGTGGCTTACTAGTTCCCATGGACGAACGCAGCACGATAGGTATTTATAAGCATATTTTCATCGACATCGGCGATCAGCAATCCATCGAAAACGATTTGAGCACCTACAGTTCGCATTTGTTCAACATGAAGTTTTTTTTAAAGAACGGTACACCCGAAAGCCTCATCCTCATTGATGAGTTTGGCACCGGAACAGAACCCGCGCTTGGTGGTGCCATTGCCGAATCTGTCCTTAAAGAATATAAGCGTATGGAGATACATGGTGTAATCACTACACATTACACCAACTTAAAACATTATGCCTCAGGTGCACAAGGCATAGTAAATGGTGCCATGCAATTTGACACCCACCAAATTAAACCCATGTTTAAACTGCTGACCGGACAACCCGGCAGCTCTTTTGCCTTTGAAATTGCCCGTAAAATTGGCTTGCCCGATGAGCTGCTGGACAGTGCCAAAGAACAAATAGGCGAAGACCATATTAACTTTGACAAGCATCTGCGCGAGATAGCCCGCGACAAACGCTACTGGGAGCAGAAACGCGACAACATTCGCCGTAAGGATAAACAGTTGGAGGATGTAACTGACAAATATTTAGCATTACTCGAAAACAGCAAAAACGAACGCAAGCAAATCCTTGATAAGGCACGCCACGAAGCTGAGGAGCTGATGGCCACTGCCAATAAACAAATTGAGCGAACCATTCGTGAAATAAAAGAAAGCCAAGCAGATAAAGAGCGCACAAAAAAAGCACGAGAATCTTTAACTGATTTCAAAACAAAATTAGTAGAACCCGACTACGAGCAAAAACACAAGATAGACAGGGAGATAGAACGTCTTAAAAACCGTAAAAAACGCAAGGACGAAAAACAAGAAGATGCTGAAGTACCAAATTCTGAAAGCTCACAAACTGCAATAAACAAAACACTTAAAAAGCAGGCATCTAAACCTAAAACACAAGACGATGGCATAATACGTAAGGGTGATAAGGTAAAACTGGAAGGACAGACCCTACCCGGCGAAGTGATGGAGGTAAACGGTAAGAATGCACTAGTGGGCTTTGGACATTTAATTACCAATGTAAAAACATCGCGCCTCCAAAAAATAAGTAACAACGAGGTTAAACAAGCATTACGCTCCTTAAACCAACCAAGTACAAGCGCAGGGATAGCTGAA
>JAGXIP010000220.1 GCA_024635585.1 Saccharicrinis sp.
TAAACAAAATGCCAACTTTGGAACCCATCGAATGATGGATAATTATCCAAAGCAGACTCCAAAAACAACAAATTACGAATCAATTGTATCATAAATAATCGGGAACTTCAATTTTTTATGTAGTTTGCGGATATGAGGTTATCCTTTCAAGTTTTCGCAAAACCGAATAAAGCACGTCGTTTAATTATTTTACCTTTGCGGCTTAAAAGGTAATTCATGTTTTCAACATTATTTATAAATGTGTTGTCGGTATTTTTAATGATGATACCCGGATATGTTATCATCCGCAGAAACATTATTTCCGAATCGGCACTCAAAGACTTTAGCCATATCATCGTTAAGGTATTGTACCCCTCCTTGATTTTTAGCTCCATAACAACAAACTTTACGCTCACCAAAGTGCTGGAATCGTGGCAGCTGCCGGTTTCCATTTTTATGTTTTGTGTGCTTGGATATTTAATAGGTTTATTATATGCCGGATTTTTTAAAAGCGACAACCCGCAAAGGCGAAAGAGTATTTTGTTTCAGATGACCATCAACAATTACTCTTTTTTACCCCTTGCCATCATCTCAAAACTTTATGGCGAGCAACATATGGCGGCTCTCATATTATCTACCCTGGGTGCCGAATTAGCCGTATGGACGCTGGGAATGTCTATTCTGAATATGAACACTGGAGGATTTAAGTTTCGCGACCTAAAGCACCTTTTGTCGCCGCCATTAATCAGTATTTACTTTTCGGGGGGGGTATTGTTGGTGCTCCATTTATTAAACATGCCCATACAGAATATATTCGACCATAATCTATTGTTGAATTACACCCAAAAAACCATTTACGAGCTAGGTCAAGCGACCATCCCATTGTCGTTGATTATGGTAGGGGGAAGAATGGGGAAAATTAAATTGGGAGATTTAAAACAAAGAGATCTTTGGGCGGTAGCACTGTTCAGGCTGGTGCTAATACCTATTGCAGGAGTTATTATGTTCAAACTATTATTTCCTGAGCACCCTTATCTTAATGTGATGCTTATTGTGGCTGTAATGCCAAATGCCATAGCTAGTTTGGTTATGGGCGAATTGTATGGAGCCGACCAGAAATTGATTAGCGGTACTATATTGATAACGCATGTGTTATCCTTAATAACTATTCCTTTGTGGTTGTTATTTCTGCTCTAATTAGAGGCTATAAGAGAAGAATGACAACAATTTTCTGTTTAAAAACCCTCCCTGCCTGCCGGCACAGGCAGGTAACTCTCCCGTAATTCTACGGGACAACCTGTTCCGAACTCGTTTCGGAAGGCTCTAAAGGGAGAACCGGAATTCCCCGCAGAGAGCCAGTCCCCCTTTAGGGGTTAGGGGTAATCACGATGGAGTATTATTTAAGTAGAAACTATAATTAACGAACAATTTCTTTAATTTAGGGTTAGATGATTTCTACCGTAATAAAACAACAAAATAGCAATGAGCAACAGTTTCAACTTACCAGTCAATGGTAAAAAGAGGATAATAATTATAGGTGCTGGTTTTGCAGGTTTAAAATTGGCACGCAAACTAGGTAGCTCTGTGTATCAAGTAGTGATGATAGACAAGAGGAACTATCATCAATTTCAGCCTCTTTTTTATCAGGTGGCCACCTCGGGATTGGAGCCCAGTAACATTTCATTCCCCATCCGTAAAGTTTTTCAAGAACATGCCAATTTGCACTTCCGGAATACTGAATTGTTAGCGGTACGAACCGATGAAAAAATAATTGTTACCTCTTCCGGGGAGCTTAACTACCACAAATTAATTATCGCCACTGGTGTAGATACCAATTACTTCGGCAACCAGAATATCGAAAAGTACAGTATCCCCATGAAATCGACTTCTCAAGCTATTAACTTGCGAAACAGGATATTGGAAAGCTTTGAGGCAGCTATATTAACAGACAATAAAAAAGAGCAAACCAAACAATTGTCGGTGGTAATTGTAGGAGGAGGCCCAACCGGAGTGGAGTTATCGGGAGCTATTGCCGAATTAAAACGCTTTGTGCTACCCAAGGATTATCCAGAGCTGGATTTTAACCTGATGAAAATTCGCCTGTACGAAGCATCGCCAAAATTACTAAACGTAATGAGCGAAAAAGCCAGCAAAGATGCCCTTAAATTCCTGACCAAACTGGGTGTTGAGGTTCATTTAAATACGATGATATCCGATTACGACGGTGAGAATATGACCCTAGCCGACGGTACCATTTATAAAGTACAGAACCTAGTGTGGGCGGCTGGTGTTGGTGGGAAACGCATCAAAGGAATTTCCGATGAGCATTACGTGCGCGCTAATCGTTTAGCAGTGGATAGAACTAACCAAATTATAGGGTTGAAAGATTTTTATGCTCTGGGCGATATTGCTTCAATGCAAACCGATAAATATAAAAACGGACATCCTCAAGTGGCACAAGTGGCCATACAGCAGGCCGCACAACTTGCCAAAAACCTATTGCAGAATACCGAAGAGCCTTTTGAATATAACGATAAAGGCTCCATGGCAACGGTGGGTAGAAATATGGCTATCGTGGATTTGAAAAATTTTAGCTTTTCGGGAAGTATGGCTTGGTTCGTTTGGCTAATAGTGCACCTCATGGCCATTGTTGGCGTTAAAAATCGCTTGTTTATCATTATCAATTGGGCACAAGGTTATTTTTCCCGTGACCAATCGTTGAGGGTGCTTATCAGGCCGTTTAAAAAGCAGGAAAGCGATAAAGATAGTTAGGTCGAAAGGTCAATAGATACTTAGTTTATTAGATTGTTAAGCCAATTCGAAGTGACTCCTAAATAAGAAAGGCCGAGGCATCCGAATGTCTTCTCGCTCAACCTAGGCCTTAAAATAACAACAATGAGATGTATATTTTTTAGTTCTTCATCTTTTTTAGCTCCTCATGAATCTTATCCCAACGATCCTTTTCCATCTTAGGTCCCACAACTTCAATCACGTTACCTGATAACAAAGCAGCTATCTCGCCGCATTTATCAAGTGGAAGAAGATTTATAAGACCATATAAAAATCCAGCAGCGTATAAATCGCCCGCTCCGGTGGTGTCAATACTATTTGCTGGAATAACCCCAACTTCAAAAGCTGTTTTATTCTGCTTTATTAACGACCCTTGCTTACCTAACTTAAGGACGGCAATATTACAATCCTTGGCCATTTCGTCAAGCGCTTCACGATGCTCTTTTTTGGTAAAGGCCTTGGCTTCTTCTTCGTTGGCAAAAAGGATGTCCACATATTTTGCTACCATTTCCTTTAAAAAAGCAAGGTTATCCTCCACCACATTAAAGCTGGCAAGGTCGAGTGAAACAATTAGCTTGGCTTCTTTTGCATACTTAAGCGCTTTTTCAATTAGCGGCTGGTTATATACCAAATAGCCTTCGATATGAAAGTGGGTGTAACCCTCAAAAAGTTCTTTTGTTACATCGTCGGCACAGAGTTCAACGGCGGCACCAAGATAGGTGGCAAAAGTTCGCTCCGAATCGGGACTTATTAAAGCCACTGCCTTCCCTGATTCGTTATCGCTTTCCAACAATTTAGCATCTATATTATTGGCGCTCATATCTTTTTTAAAGAAAGCGCCCAACACATCCTTTCCTACTTTGCCAAAAAACCCGGTGGCAACCCCCAAACACGAAAGTCCATGTATGGTATTTGCTGCCGAGCCTCCCGATGCCATCTCTTGAACGTGATTCGCAATTTCAAGTAATATGGTTGCCGATGTTTCTGCACTGACCAATTGCATACTTCCCTTCGGAAAATTTAATTTTGTTAACAAATCGTCATTCTCCATCCTGGTTAAAATATCAACCAACGCATTACCCATTCCCAAAACCTTACTCATAATCAACTACTTATTATCTTATTGTAATTTTTACTAAAATATTTCCACAAAGATATTGCATACTTTCAATAATCCTATTACTTTTGCTCCGCATTTGACAAAACACTATCGTAAACGGCGGCAGAATTTTAAATGTATAAACCACTTTTTTTGGTTTATTTATTTACATCAAGAGTGTATATTATACTCCTCCTTAGCTCAGCTGGTTAGAGCACCTGACTGTTAATCAGGGGGTCCTAGGTTCAAGTCCTAGAGGAGGAGCAAAAAAAGAGATTCGATTCATTTCGAGTCTCTTTTTTTATGGGGTAAATTTGTGGGTGATTGGAATGGATTAGCTCAATTGGTTATAGCATCCCGTGATTTTTGATCACGGGAGGGTCCTAGGTTCAAGTCCTAGCGGGGGAGCAAAACAAGAGATTCGATTAATTTCGGGTCTCTTTTTTTACGGGGTAATTTTGGGGGATTGGAGTGGATTAGCTCAGCTTGTTATCTGCCATTCGGCAGACAGGAAGCATCCCGTAATTTTTCATCACGGGAGGGTCCTAGGTTCAAGTCCTAGAGGGGGAGCAAAACAAAGAGATTCAATTAATTTTGGGTCTCTTTGTTTGTTGTGTACAAGTTCGGAACTTCTCTTTGTGTTTTATAATACTCCAATAATTACCAAAATATACCAGTAAACTTAAAAAATATCCTTAGATAACTCCCTTAACTCAGAGCCCAATTGTCCATTTTATCCTGTAACTAAAACATTCATGTGTTTATAATTGATTTTTTTTGCCACATAGCCTGCCCCGAACTTGATTCGGGGGAAATCGCCATTACAATTATCCCCCTTTGTGTGAGGACACTCACATAGCTCGTTTCACAACTTAAATGGTATTTCGGTTTCCGATAAGGGTTTTAACTTTTTATCTTTTTCTGACAACAAAATATCTTCATGGTTTATCTGCCAATCAATTCCCAGTTCCGGATCATCCCAGGCAATACCGGAATCATGCTCTGGTGCATACCAATTGTCCACTTTATACGAAAATATTGCCGACTTACTTAATACAATAAAAGCATGTGCGAATCCTCTTGGAACAAAAAATTGCCGCTTATTCTCGTCTGACAGCTCCACCGAAACATGTTTTCCGTAAGTGAGTGAACCCATTCTTAAATCCACTGCCACATCCAGCACTTTGCCCTCAATACAACGAACCAACTTGGCCTGATTATAGGGAGGCCTTTGAAAATGAAGCCCTCTTAAAACACCATAACTTGAGCGAGATTCGTTGTCCTGTAAGAAATTAACTTCACCAATATTTTCCTCAAAACTTTTTTGGTTAAATGATTCGAAGAAGTAACCCCTGGGATCACCAAACACTTTAGGCTCTATGATTACCAGTCCTTCTATTTCTGTCTTAATAAATTGCATAATACCTTTTTGCTAAGGACAATAAATACTGTCCATATTGATTTTTCTTTAATTTCTCATCCAACATTACAAATTGGTCCTCTGATATCTGTGTGCCTTAGATTGTATTGCTGCAAATAATAACAGAGCACCGCAAGATAAATAGCATTTATGCCTGATGAATAAATATGACCTGTTAAAGCTCCAATAAACAAGAATTGACTCACTAAAAAAAATCCCATTGAATTCTTTCTTGTAAACGAAAACATTGTTTTGAAAAGCAAAATGAAATATAGAATAGTTCCTATAATTCCACCAAATAAGTATAAATCAACTAAACCCATCTCTGTAACAGGCATTTCGACAAAAGTGCCACCAATAAAAATGTTATACCATTTCCAATCCTCCAATAACGTAAACACTTTCTGCTCGAATAAAAGGCTACGTTTGGAAGTAATGGAATATATTAAACCTTGCTCCTCATAAATTCTATAGAAGAAGCTAAAAATCCCCGAAAAATAGGCGAAAACACACAACCCTAGAATCGAAATTCCAATACCTATTAATTTTTGATTTAAAGAGATTTGTTTTATTATAAAAAATATGAAAAAGGAATAGCAAAGCAGGAATAGCATGATAGCTTTTGTACCTAAAATTAAAGATGCAAACAACAACAAAATTAGTGGTACGGTATGTTTAAAGTTTTTAGCCTTTAGCGCGGCAGTTCCAAAATAAGTAATCCCAATCATCCAGAAAAATGTAATCTCATTTTGAGTGGAAAACGGAGGTTTGAATCCAAAACGATATCCACCATAGGTATGAAAATAGGACAGATCAAAAGCAAATGCAACCAATACTATAAGTGCCGATAAAATAAATATACTTTCAAAAGTTATTCTAATATCCTCCCATTTAAAATTTAAAGATTGAATTGCAACAAACAGGAGCATAGGGAATACATACTTATTTCCTTCTTTAAACAATTGAAATAAATGATTGAAATTCAGAACAGTATCTGTTGAAAATAAATACAAAGTATAACCAACTATAGGTATAATAGCAAAGCCTAGAATCATTAGTAAAAAAGAGCGCTTAACTCCCTTAACCCATAATAATATGAGAAAAATAATTTCAACAATTCCTTTACCATAAAAGGAAATACTATTACTAGTATTTAACCCATGTGTTTGGTCAATATAAAAATTAACCATATCCAAAATAAAAAAAAGAGACATGACATATGAAACACCGTACCTCTTTATTGAATTTTTAATACGAACGCTATTTAGATAAGACCTCATTGAATAATTCTTCGTATTGGGATACTATTCGTTCCCAACTATAAAGTTTCTGAATTTTTAAAAAATTTGAATTAACAATATCCACCCTATTGTCTGCTGGGAAATTTATTACTACATCCTTTACGTCTTCCTTGGTATTAAAATATAAAGCGTCGTTACCTAAGATTGATCTATTAAACAAATTATCATTGGCACAAATAAATGCCCCAGAACCCATTGCTTCCAATAAACTTGGGTTGGTACCTCCAACTGTATGACCGTGAAAATAAATCTGAGCGTAATATCTTAAGTTATTGAGTATATTAATGTCATATACCCCTCCTACAAATCGAATATTTATATTGTGTTTATACTTATCTTTTAAATATTCACCATACTTTGTTTCATGATTACCTATAACAAGAAATGGTTGCCCATTGTTAGCTAAATCAATGCCATCCAAAATAATTTCAATACTATTTTCCGGCTCTAATCTGGCTATCAACATACTGTATTGATGGGCTGTAACATTATACACCTTAAGCGATTCAATGGAATAATCTTTTATTACATGCGACCCATAGGGAATATAAGTGGACTCCACAGAATATTTATCTTTCAAATATTTTTGAATACCTATTGAGTCTGCCACCAAATGATGACTATGTTTAACCCCTAATTTTTCTGCGTATAAAAGAAACTGCTGCACTTTTTTTGTATACTTCGTACGTTTCCATTCCAGACCATCCATATTAGTAACCACTTTTGTCTTGCTCGGAAGTAGTTTGCCCCAAATACTGCTACTTGTATACCCTAACTGTAGTATAATATCATACCCTCTGTTTCTAGAGTCAAGAATGCAATTCAAATCATAGATAAACTGACCTGACGTTCCTATCTTCTCTTCTGGATCGTATTTATGAATAATTTTTACGCCTTCCCACTCTTTCTCCTGATAGGGATGAAAATGGCTGTTGTAAACTGAAACTTCATGCCCTCTATCTACTAAATATTTAGCTACATATTCAGCGAACTGCTCAAATCCTCCGTAATAGTTTGGGATGCCGCGTGTGCCTAGAATGGCTATTTTCATAACGATCTATTGAAATTATTTTGGGTTAGTATATTTTTTATTTTTAATGCAGATTTTTGCCATGTATATTTGTGACTGTGATCAAGCCCCTTCTTTATATATTTTTCCCGTTCTTCTTCATCAATTATTAACTTGTTAACTTCTTTTACTAATTCTTTTGTGTTTTTAGGGTCGAAATAGAGTGATGCATCGCCGCAAATTTCCGGCAAACAAGAAGCATTTGATACCACAGTTGGCACTCCGGACTTCATCGCTTCCAAAGGAGGAAGACCAAATCCTTCAGCAAAAGATGGAAAAACGAATATCTGAGCTGCACCTAATACATTAAGGAGGTCATTATACGTTAAATATCCTAACATCTTTACTCTCTCTTCCAGTCCTAATTCGACAATAGTTTTATCTATATCAAAGGTTTTGTGATCTTTCTTTCCAATAATAACTAAACTATAATCATATGCTAAGAATGGCATTGCCTCTAATATTGTTTTTATATTTTTTCTTATATTAACCCTTCCGAGGTAAAGAAAATATTTCTCCGGCAGATCGAACTTTTTTCTGACTAATAATTTCTCATCTTGTGTGATTGGCCTGAAGTCATCGGATACACCGTGATATACAACATGAATATCTTTTTTTATTTTAAGGTATTTAGTTATCCTATCTTTCTCAGAATTTGAAATTGTTATAATAGAATGTGCAAATTGTGCCGTAAATCTCATTAAACTGTAAATTCTCCTTTCGACATAACTAAAATAATTAGGGTAATCAAAAAATAGAAAATCGTGTATGAATGCAACGTTCTTTGTTCTTTTATAAAAAATGACTGGGCTGAAATTTTGATACAGACAAACATCGACACCTAACTTGTCTGCATAATATGGCATCACAAACATATTGCTAATAAAATTAAGGGTACTAGGTATGTAAACTAAAGTAATGTTTGTCTTTTGTCCAATTTTAGATAAGATCTCATGTTCATACTTTTGATCCATTCTGCGAAGAAAAAGGTAAACTTGATTATCCGATATTTGATGTATAAATTGATCTACTAAATTACGTACAACTACTTTGCCACTGGGGTTTCCATTAAAATACCATTTAGCGTCAATGCCTATTTTCCTCATTAACATATAAAATATCGATGAACAGATAAGAAAATTTCGGAAGGAAAATTCTAATTATCTGCGTACTTAGATTGGTATTAAACATAGATATAACGAATTAAATATCAAAACAAACAATGTGAGATTAAAGAACAATATAATAAATTGTTTAATATTTAATTTATTTAAAAAGAAATCAAAATATTCCGTGATAAATTTCCAATATAATTATCAGTATTTACTGAAAACAAATATAAACCATAACCGAATATGCGTATATTACTAGAGCGTGTAATCATTAGTAAAAAAGGGCGGTAACTCCTTTAAACCAGAGTAATATGAGAAAAATAATTCCTACTATTCTCTTTCTATAAAAGGAAATACTATTACGAGTATTTAACCCATTTGTTTCATCAATATAAAAAGTGACCACATCCTAAATAATTTCAAATCTATTTTCCGACTCTAATCTGGCTATCAACATACTGTATTGATGGGCTGTAACATTATACTTCTTAAGCGACTCAAAGGAATATTCTTTTATTACATGAGACCCATAGGGAATATAGGTGGACTCCACAGCATATTTATCTTTCAAATATTTTTGAATACCCATTGAGTCTGCCACCAAATGGTGACTATATTTAACACCTAATTTGTTGGCATAAAAGAAACTTCATAACCTTTTAAAATATCCGATAAATTATTTTTTCGACTTATTTATTAACAACAAAACTTATTATAATTAAAATTATAGAGAACTCAAATTTGCAAGTTCAATAGCTCATTTATAAAGCCCTCAATCTTATTACAATATACTCCCTCTGAAAAATCATTACTAGCTCTTTTTAAGGCATTCTCACTTAACCTTCTATAAATCTCTGTATCTTCATTTATTTTTCGCACAATCACTTTAAATCCCGCTTCATCATCAAACAAAAATCCATCCAATCCGTTTTTTATTAACTCTTTAGTACCGCCACTAGCCAAACCTATTACAGGAATTCCATTAGCCATTGCCTCGATAGTAACCCTACCAAAAGCTTCAAACTTAGAAAACATCAAAAGCAAATCAATTTGATTATAAATCGCGCTTGTATCGGTCATAAAACCATGAAAAACCAATTGACTTGCTACTCCATTAATGGTTGCAAAATCAGAAATTTGCTTTAAATACACACTTTCACCATCTCCAAACAAATGAAGCTTCCAATTCTTATTAGACTTTAAAAATGACAATAAAAAGGAAACAGATTCAAGCTGTCCTTTTAAAGGATGAATATACCCAACAATCCCGAAATTAAGTTGCGAAAAATCAGGATTTCTTGAAAGAGATAATTCATCATTTATCTTAATACCATTGTAAACTACTCGTGTTTTTGTCTTTTCAGTTTTTACTGGCAGAACATGCTCTTTTACTGTATGCGAATTAAAAACAACACCATTACTGGAATTCAAATACCATTTTTTAAATCTATTTCCAAAAAACGGATAAAAACTGTAATCCAAGTCACCAAATTCACGGACATGAGAAACATGCGGGACTTTTAAAAGTTTCGCAATTATCCAACCAATATTCTCCATAGAACTATTAGAGTAAATCAAATCAGGCTTAAATCGAATAGCTTTAATCAAAATAAAAGGAAAAATGAAAAAATTCAGTAGTTGCAGTAAAGGAAATATCAAGTATTTCAATTTCCTTCTAAAAAAAAACACAGTTGCAAAATATGGGAGTGTGCAAAAAGAAACACCTTCCTTTTTAAACAAATCTCCCAAACTGTTTGTCAAAGGAAAAAAAACCAACACATCGTTAGAACAGTCAAAGAACTTCATCAAAGTTAAAAGGGATTTATTCGCCCCATACGGTTGACCATTATGAGCAAAAAATAACACTCGCATAAAACCTATCCTCTTTTTAAATACAAATTTATTCCTACTTTGCGTAAGCCTTTTTTTATAAAAAACTTAAGAGATACCACACAAGCATATAAAAAAGCGTCCATTCTTCTAGCCCCACCAGTACTGATTGTTGCTTTAAATCGCTCCCGTATCGCTTGAAAAGTATCACTTGCTCCCCCCTCCTGCATTGCGATAGTAACCTCATCCAAATAAGCATACTTCAAATCTCCTTTAGCTCTCAAAAGCAACTCAGTATCACCTACAATTTTATAATCGATATTATAATTCCCATATTTTTCAAAGAGTCTCTTTGAATGTAAAGAGCCTGGGTGAGCTGTTACTGTTTCTCGTAAAATACGTGGCCAACTCCATGGCAATCCTTTAACACTAATTAATCGGTTCTCCTTATCTATTATCCTCATTCGGGAGGATATATACTCAATTGAATCAGTTTGGGAATCAACAAATTTGAGGTACTTATCAATCGATCCTTCCAAAAGAACATCATCAGCACCTAAAAACATAATCCACTCACCCTTAGCCACCTGCAATCCCTTATTCCACGCATCATAAATTCCTTTATCTGCCTGACTAACCCAGTAGTCAAGAAATGTACAAGAACGTAAGATCTCAATTGTATTGTCACTAGACCCCCCATCAATAACAATTACCTCAGTAAAATTATTCTTCTGATTACTGATACTATTTAAACATCTATTAACGAACAAACCGGCATTAAATGTTGCTATTATTACAGAAATTTTGGGATTAGTTTTCGCCATTTCTAAATATTAAAAAGGAAAAAGGAAAGATTAAAAAAAAAGATGTATATGTAATAGGTTCCGAAAAAAATGAGACCGTGGGTATTAAAACGAATATTATGCTTTCGATCCTATTGCCCTTTAGTAGCCTCTGTTTAAAGAAACAATAAAATAGGAAAAAACCAATGGGCAACCCATACCAAGCAAACAAGGCCAAAAATCCATTTGTTAACCCCCCAGACATTTCTCCATGAATGTCTAGGTAATCAGTGGAAAAAAGCTCAGATTCTATTTTGTTAACATATGCTTTTTCTATAAGATACTCACTCGACTCAAACTTCCCATGCCCCAATATTGGACGCTCCTTAATCAACTCAATTCCAATCATTAAATCGCGTAACCGAGCTAAACCAGAAGTATTAGTGTCAGCTACTTTATCAGAGACATTCGAAATTAATATAGGTCCCACAAATAATAAGAATAAAACACCGCCTAAGGATATAGCGGCTAAATTTCTAATGTTCAAACCTATTCTAGTAAATAGAAAATAAAGGATATTAAATATCATTACAAATAATCCTAATGTTGAGAAAGATATAACGACAGTTAAAAACCCAAAAAAAACAGCAAAAATGCTTTTATTTAATTTTATAGTAAAAAAAAGAAAAAGATTTGCAACAAGCTGATAAACTCCAGGTTCCCAAAACACTCCAGTATTACGTATAAGACCAGCAAATGATGAGTTAGAAACATAAAATAAACCCAGAAGAGACTTATTTAATCCTACCGCTATATTAAATCCAGCTGGTACTATTAAATATAAAAAATACCCAATAGCTGCATGGATCACAAATGCCTTTACACAAAAATATAAGTCTCTTTCAAACTCAGAAGTTGACCCTCTATAATTTAATAATAAAAGATAAGCGTTAAGAATAAGGAAATATTGAAAGAATAGGGATACTAAGCCAAATGAACGGTTAAGTGACCAATTAAATACTAGGAATACAAAGGCCGCCAACAAAACGAAAAGATCTTTCTTTTTCAGCGTGAAAAACGAATTGAAATTTAGGCCAATCAATACGAAAGACAATAACCATCCCTGACCTTCAAAAAATCTTATACCTATACTTTGAAAAATGAGTAACCCAAGGGAAAATACACGGATATCATCTTTAAAAATGATAAATCGTTCAACCTCTTTTAAATATATTCTTTTCATTTTCTTTGTAAATCTGGCAGAATTGCCAGGCCAAATTCGGTGAGTAGAGACATTACTCCGCACAGTCAATCTGCAATTATAATCGAACCATTAATAAGCTCTAATCATCAATGATTGAGTCCTTAAATTGATTATAAATATTGAATAAATCTTTTTGTATATTGTCCTTATTGTGTCTTTCCATTGCCAAATGTCGGCCATTTTTCCCAAGTTCAATCGATTTATCTGCCGACATATTCAAATTAAGTATTTTAGATGTTAAGGTAAAAGGATCATTCGCAGGTACTAAAACTCCTGTTTCGCCATCTTCTATTAGCGATCCAACTCCACCTACGTTTGCAGCAATAACCGGCAAACCCAATAACTGTGCTTCACAAACACTATTAGGGCTATTATCAATGTAGGAAGGATGTACAAACATATCAGCATTTTTTAGATAATCCACCAATATTTCGGCGTTTACTACTCCCCTTAATTTTATATTAACTGACGCATTGGTGAAACCTAATTTTCTTTCCCAAAATTTGTACTCTGTTATTCCCAAAATATTCCATTCAAAATCTAAATTGCAGTGTTTATTTAAGAGTTGAGCTGTTTTCATTATAACATCCATACCCTTATAGCTTGTTTCAGAAAGTGTAGAGACAATAAAAAGTTTTGTTCTTTCTTTTTTTTTCCAGGGTATTGCTTCATAAAAAACATCCCTAAGTGCCTCGCTGCAATAAAAGTATTTAGATTCGGGGGCATATAAAGCACAAATATTCTTGTCCCACTCCGTTCTCCCCATAAAATACTTGCAGTTTTTTAAAATTATATTTTCTCGTTTAGCATTATGTTTAAAAAAAGCGAATTCCTTTAAAGTGGTAAATAATTTGAAAGGATTTAGAATATTATACTTAATAACATCCATTCCACTGACTCCTGGGGGATAGTAAGCATTTAAACAAGGATTCAGAAGACCTTGGATGTGAATGATTACGGGGATATTTGTTTCCTTAGCTATTAAACCAAAACTTTTTTCGCTACCGAATACATGTATTATATCAGGATTAAAATCATTAACTACCTTCTTAAAGGCATCTATCTCCGATTTATCATATTTTTTATATCTGAAATAATGTTTAAGCTTTTTAAATTTTGAATTATATAGGGATAGCGGATAGTAGGTTGTATTACCTACTCTATTTTTAAAACAACTATCGTTATAAAAAAAACTAAGCCCTAATTCTATTTTTTCTTGCTGGGATAATATTTTTTCAAGAGATTCTACCCAACCCACACCGTTATATCCCTTCAATTGCTTTTTGTATAACGATGGGGTGTTTGTAAACCAAAGAACTTTCATTTAAGATATGAGTTTGAAAAGAAAATGTTAAAGCTTATACATACTACCACTTTAATGAGGATATTTTTAAAGAGCAATATAAAACTAACGTGAACTGTTGCGTCACGCTGCATTCTCTTCTTTTTTATGAACTATTTCACGAGCACTTTCAATTTCCAATAGAGTCGTTTAAAATATTGTGGTATAAGAAAATGGAAAAACAATAAATATTTGATTTTTGTTTCTAAATTTAAAAAATGGGTTAGTCTAGTATATCTTAGCAATTTTAATGACGCTAACTTTTCACCTTCTCTTGCATAAAATAAAGCCATATTAAAGCAAAATTCGCTAATGCAAGCAAGTGCAATTTTCTTTCTTGAGGCATCAAAAGAGTACTTGCTTATATATTTTTTTATAGTTACCGGGACTAAAATTGAATTATTGAAAAAATCAATATTAAATTTTGAGATTCTTGATACAGAGCCATCTACATAATGATAAAGTCCAAGCGCACGACTAATATATCCAAAATTGCCAGCACAGGCTAACTTAAACCAAGTAATCCAATCCTCAAAATTTCTTACACCTTCCGGAAACCCTCCTATCTCAAAAAAAGTGGATTTTTTCACAATAGTTGTAGAACTATTATTGGGACTTCGTTGGTTACCAAATAGCTGAAAGTAATCATACACTCCAGTTCCTAATTTTTCACTTCTAGCTTTACAGTCTCTAGATCCCAAATAATAATTTGTACCTACAAAGGACAAACCTGCTTCGTGATATTTTACAAGAAAATTTACTGTTTCTTGTAAAAAATCAGGCTCATATTCATCATCTGCATCTAAAAAAGCAACCCAATCTCCGTCTGCATTATTAACACCAATATTACGCGCTAAGGATACCCCTCCGTTTGTTTGCAATATTAACTTAACCCTTAAATCATCCACTTTTTTAACCAAATTGGCACTATTATCGGTGGATCCGTCATCTACAACGATTACCTCAAATTCTGTATAAGTTTGCGCAAGTACCGAATCAATAGCACGAATAATATATTTTTCTTTATTATAAAGAGGTATAACTACTGAAATCAACATTTTTTTTAACTTAAAATATCAAATGCAAAACTTTTAAAATATTCAAATCAATTTTAACAATCAACCAAGCTATCTTTTAGTAAATCAAGCGAAATCTGCCTTTGACTTTCTAGGCGATTATTAACCTGTTCATAATCTATGTTCGTATCCAAAATGTTTGTATTTATCACCTCCTTAAGATTCAAAAAGAACCGATCTTCAAGACCCACTATTTGCAAAAGGCTGTTCAAACGAGATAAGCCTCTTGATTGATTGCCAATACATATAAATTGTTTCTGAAATATTAATGAAAAGCAAACACAATGAAAGGAATCAGTAATAACCATTTCTGCATCTTTTATCTTCATTAACCATTCCTTTACAGAAAGGTACTTATCCAATTTAAATCCAAGAAATGATATTTCCCGTTTATTGAGCGAATGGATTGATTTGTCGGTTTGTTTTGAAATATAGGATTCTATTGCATCAGTTTCTTCGTTTTTGTCTAACACAAAACTTGCTATATATGATTCGTTTATTTTACGTTGTGACAGTAAATCGTAAAATAAATTTTTATCAGCTAAAAGTGTTGGATCAAGCGCGTGGTTTGCATTTACTCCAAAAACTTCCTTACATATATCCACACCAACGAGTTCTCTTACAGATACAGCATTAAATTTAACGACTTCTTTTTTTATTTTCTCAGTTGTATCCTGGTCCACTAACCATTTATCCACTCCAAAACTTGCAGCATACGAAATCCGTTTAACACCTTCTGGAACAAAATCGAGAAAGAAGTGTAAGGCTAAGTTACCACAATATTCGGGGCGCCATACTTGATCGCTGCCTACAATAACTGCATTATATTGCACGGCTTGTTTTTTTAACTCAGTAAAGGAATATAAGGGCTTTGATAGGGATACCTGACTTTTTAAAAAATCCCGAAAAGGATTTCCTTCGATGTAGCCTTTTACTTTATTTTTTAACGAAGCTAAATAACTTTTTTTCCTTAGTGCGGGTCTAATGTCAATTAATTCCACTTCATAACCCAATTGCTGTACTGTTTTACTTAAAGCAAAAGCCTGAAGAACAGCCCCATAGTTCCTTGTTTTTGGATGAAAGAAAGCGAGAGTTCCTATTTTTTTCATATATTTTTGTTATGACTCTGAGTATTTGAGTTCAATTAGTTTTAAACCTTCAAGGTGTAACCACCATCGCAAATAATGGTTTGACCAACAATATAGTTTGCAGCATCGCTCATTAAAAATATAGCCAATTCGGCAATCTCTTCAGGTAAGCCAATTCTTGAAATGGGGATCTCTTTTAAATAGGCATTTTCTTTAGCATCCATATTTTTTATTGCAATAGATTCTGTATCAATGATGCCGGGTGCGATTCCGTTTACACTAATTCCATAAGGTACAAGTTTTAGTCCAAGACCTTGAGTTAAGCCATTCAGGCTCCATTTAGACATCCCATAAGGGCCATCTTGCACACCTAAAGTTCCTCTCATGGAGGAAATATTAATAATTTTGCCTTTTTGTTTTCCCGTAATCCATTTTTTCACAATACATTGAGTTAGGAAAACGAGCCCTTTAGAATTTACTTTATGGATTTCATCCCAAACACTTTCGGTTAAATCTAAAAATTGACGATTCCCACCCAACATTCCCGCGTTATTAACAAGTATATCAAATTGATGGCCAACTAATGCCAAAGCTTCTGAATATTTTGATTCGTGTTCAGAAACCTTGCTCACATCCCATTCAATGATCTTCAGTAATGGACTATTCAGTTCCTTAGATGCTTTTACTAATTTGTCCTTATTCCGCCCAGTAATTAACACTGTGGCGCCCTCCTTGATACATTTACGGGCGATAGCTAAACCAATACCTGAACCACCTCCGGTTATAATTACACTTTTGCCCTTTAAGATTCCACCGTATTGGATTTGTGCAATATTTACCCTAACAACATCTCCTTCGCGCCAGTACCTTCGAACCATTTTGGCAGTTTGCAACAGACGGGATAAGAAACTGATGGTTTTATTAATTATGCTCATTTTTATTTTCCAATTATTCTCTTAAGACCTGTTTTTAAACCAGAAGGCATACTTTCCTTAATGGTTTGCTTTATTTTTTCTCGTTGTGTCTGATGCAGATTTGATTTTATAATTGTTTCCAGAGCCTTCGAATCATCACTCATTGTTGTAAACACTTCCATGAGCATTGGACTTTCGGAATGTTTTATGAATATTGGAAGGGATTCTTTCAATTTTTCCTTGTTTTTTACGCGCAAGTATTCAAAATTATTATTTTTCGCCCAACCTTCGGCAGATTCGCCAAAATGACCTGCTGCGGCTATATGACGATTTGACAAATCGCCGAAATTATCTGCAGTATGCGTATAAAGTCTAAACTCCCCACCACCACTATTATTAATCAATACGATACGTACATTATTTTTAATTTGCCTTATGCCCAATGCATTCATGTCGTAAAAGAAGGCTAGATCGCCTATAATAAGAAAATTCATATCATCACTAGCAACACTTTGACCCAAGAATGTTGAAAGGTCGCCATCAATACCAAAACCTGCCACGTTTGAATAGCATTTAATTGAAGCATCTACATCATATAATTCCCAATTTCGCAAACTATTTAAAATTGAGAAATGAAGATTTGAATTTGATGGGATGAGAGCGGATAGGTACTTTGCTATGTAGGCATTAGACAATGGGAGTTTCTCGGGAATAGTTACCTTTGATATTTCTGCTTGCCAATCCAAGTAATAGTTATTGTTTGAATTTCCTTTTACTGCATCAGCCATTCGCTGAAAAAAGTAATCCTCTGGGCATTCAAAAATTTTCGTCAAGGAGTTATATGCATCTGCATATA
The DNA here is from genome assembly GCA_024635585.1 of Saccharicrinis sp. Lineage (GTDB taxonomy): Bacteria > Bacteroidota > Bacteroidia > Bacteroidales > Marinilabiliaceae > Saccharicrinis. Next base: position 17,923 of record JAGXIP010000220.1, read on the forward strand.
AGCCATCTTCACAAACTCGCCAGTGCTCAATTTTTGCATTTTTCAAATTTCCGTCAAGTGGATAATCCCCTAAATGGCCCCCAATTGATATCACCAATTCGGGTAATAAATTTCCAAAACTGCCTATGGTCAGTAATTTATTGCCATGTACAGTTTTGAGACCATTGAAATTGGAAATATGATTGACATATATAGCTACGTTATGGGCGTTAGCAAAAGCTTCGATAGCAACCGTTTCTTTATTAGAAAAAGGTCGATGCCCACCAATAACCAAGAGTATTCGTTTATCGTTAATTTTTGGCCATTCCTCATCTAATGGCTTGTATCGGGTTATTTTTCGAGCTAGTTCAAGCTTGTCATCACCTTTTTTCCAATGTTCGTTGATTCTCACATTTATATGGGCAGGACCTCCACCATTGCGTGTTAGCGCATCCAAAGCCAAATTTAATCGTCTATTTACAAGATACTCATCATTCATATCTTTGATAATGGGAATATCTACAGATACATTGGCAGTATCTGACGGCATTTCCATCTGTTTGATTGATTGCATATTTAGTTGCCCAGTGAAACTTTCGTCATAGTCGGTTGTAATGGCAAGGACTGGAGTTTTTCGATAAAACGCTTCGGTCAAACCGGGCATATAGTTTCTAGTTGCTTGAGCCGAGGTACAAGTAATAGCAACAGGTGCATTAACTTGTAAAGAAATGCCTACTGCAAAGTAAGCTGCACTGCGCTCATCAACAACAGAATAGCAAGTAAAAAAGGGGTCGTCCTCTACACTCTTCACTATTGAAATATTTCTGCTTCCCGGCGAAACTACAATATGTTTTATGTTATACTGTTTTAGGAGCGACAAGAGCATTCGAACATGTTTATAATCTGTAATCATTTTGAACGTTTTATCAATTATTGTTTGACATGAGATGCTTCAATTTGGTAGAAACAAAAGCTGTAATTATTTTCTTTTCTGGCTTATCCAGACCAACCACATATATACCAATTGCTGAAATAAAAAAAGATGATAAAGAAACTACAATTATTCTCATCAAACTTGGTTGAAAATAAAAACTCAGTAAAAGTGGAAGGGGGATCGAAACCAATACAGTTGCAATAGCTTTTAGAACTACATTTTTAACATAGTCCATTATTGAGAAATCCATTAATTGCTTAATCGCAGAAATCCTAAGAATCATTACAAAAAATGCAATAATAATATAAATTACGTACGTAATCTCAGGTGTAAAACCTTGCTTGAGTAAAATAAATGTTGTTGAATATAATATGGTTACCATAATAGCAATCTTTAATTGATATCTTTTGATATTACCGGTTGCAAGTATTCCGGTGAGGTATGTGTTTGTAAGTGTATAAATCAGTACAACAACCAAATTGAGCCGTATAAATATGACGGTATATTCAGGAACAGTTTTAAGCCATAGTTTTAATATCATTTTGGCTTCTATAAATACCGGTAAGGATAAAAAAAGAAATAAGAAAAAGGAAAACTTGGCACCGCGTTCCATTAAAGTTCTCATATGCTCAAAATTATTGGTAGCATAGTTTTTAGTGATTTGTGGATTTAAAGCAACCATAAAATTAGTAACAAAGCTATTAATTGCATTTTCTACCTGTACAGTAATAGCTCTCGCTGCATTTACCGCAACACCAAAGAATAAATTAATTAGAATATTCATTCCTTGTGTTAATAGAATATGGGATAGATTACCTATTAAGGACCAACCAGAGAAGCCGATTAGGGTTTTGAAAAGTGTGTTATTTCTCTCAAAATGGTAGGTGCATTCTTCAAATTTAATTTTACAATAATACCTGTAAAAAGTAGCTATTCCACTTGCTACGCAGAGCCCCAAAGTCGCATATAGTATTAGTTTATCCCACGCGATAAGTACAAGTAATAAAACGATAACAAGACGCAGTATAACTTCTACTATTCCTACATAAGCGTAGATATTAAAACGCTCATGAGCCATAATTGAAGCCGAATATGGCACCTGCGTGATGCTAATCATGGCAGAAGCAATGGAGAGTTGATACACCCAATTTGCGGCGACCATTCTTTCGGGCGGGATAACCATTTTTGTATTTAGAAACCATAGTCCAATCGTTTCAGCAAGGACAAAAATTATCAGTGCAATTATAATATGAATATTTAGTGACATACTAAATACTCGTTTTAACTGAAGAATATCTCCTTTACCTAATTCAAATGTCAGAAAACGTTGTGTCCCTGTTGCCATTGCTGCATTTATAAAACCAAACATGGTTACTACACCGGCAACCACGTTGTTGATCCCATAATCTGCGACACCCAGTGTGTTTAATATAACACGTGCGGTATAAAGTGAAACAAGTAGTGAAAAAAACATCCTGACATAAAGAACCAGTGTATTTTTTGCTATGCGCTTGTTATTTTCACTAGACGATTTAATTTGCAACATTAAAGATTTTCGGTAACTATTTTTATGAATTTATGCGTAAAAGTAAAAAGTTAATCGCCATTACACTTATAAGTGTCTCCCAATAATATAAATTATAAATCCAATATCAAATAGCTTCTCATGCTGGATCATGTTGCGTCCGACATACATCAAGGCTGGTTTTATAATTTCGATAGATACCATTTTAAGTCTTAGGTTTCAAACTCGTCTCACACCTTAAGGTTAGCATTCGTCTAAAAAGCCATTGGTACTGGGTTTGTGAAGTTCGGACACGATACATTTGTGACCAATATGTATCATGATTGATCAACTATCATAGTTTAAATCGGCGACCTTGCTTTATGTAATTTTTGCTGGGTGCATTCACCAATATAAAATATCATTTCTGTGGCACCAATGGCGCAATCTACATCGGAGCCAAAAAGAAGTTAATGCCATATAACTATTTCTGCTTGTCATACGCCATCAGCTGCTCTTTCAAATTGCCCCATATCATTCGGCCAAAGAGCAGTCCTAAACCTAGAAAGACACCAAGAATAATGGAGGCAAGCACTATCATCTTCTTTTTGGGAGCACTCTTTTCATCGGGTACCACGGCTGGTTCAATGATTTTGACAGCAGGTGTTTCCTCCTGTAATTTGAGTTTACTTTCTTCGAGCTGACGGGCTAAAGTATTATACACATTGAACGCCAAATCGTACTCACTTTGCAAGCGTTGCTCGTAAGTCTGGGCCAAAGCGGTAAGTTGTCCATGGCTGCCATCCCTATGCAGGGCCAGTGCTTCTTGCGCTGCTTCAAATCGCTGGGAGGCTTCGGCATAGCGCTCTTCCACGAATGCAAGGTCTTCACGTACTTTATCCGTTTTATAGCGGATAACATACTCCGACAGTAGTTCTGAAACACGGTTGGCTACCTCCGCAGATAAAATGGCTGTGGGCATTTCTACGTTAACGGTAATCACCCCGTTTTTTTTACCCATTTCAAAGTTAATGCTATGTTGCAGCCATTCAAGCGTCTTGCGCTCTGCTTTGCTTAGGTAAACTACCTTACTTTCATTATCAATTAGCTGCACAACTGGTTCCGCCTCGCTTCTAAAAGCATTGATTATAATGAAAGGTAAACCAATCGTATATTTGGTTATGTAGGATAGTATCGTGGTTTCCCGATGCTCGGTATAGTAAGTATGCAGATTCATCTTTCCCACTTCGGGAAAGTTGGTTTCGTACTGCATTAACATCTGCAAGAAGGGTACACTCTGAATTATCTCAGGATAGTAATCGGTGGGGATACCGCCATCTTCTGCCTGGGCAGACAAATTACCCAAACCAAACTGGGATGCCAGACCTCCAAGGGCTCCCAAACTGTTGCTTTTGTTGCTTTCGGGAATGAGCTTGACGGTTGAGCTGTATTTGACTGGGCTGGATAAGGCAATAACTAATCCTAATGCTACAAAAATACCCATGACTTTTAATATCAGCCAGCGTCCATTCCAGATATGGAGCATCAATGCAAGCAAATCAATTACATTATCTCTGAATATTGGTGGAAGCGATGATTTTTCCGTATTTGGGTCTTTATTTATCTGAATCATTTTGTCAAACATTAATTACGGATCTAGAATCTGGACATGGCGGTTATGACTATAGCAGCCATGGATACCACTGAGCTTAATATGGTAATGCGTTCCCCGGGCGTCATGGGTGGTCGCTCCACCTTTTCCGGCACTACAATCTCAGCACCGGGCTCTATTTTAGGTGAGGCAGCGAAAAACAAAAAGTTACTTTTGGTTTCCACATCGCCATTGGCGTAAACTACATAGGCTTTGCTTCGCCGGGCATTCTGTGCATAGCCACCCGATCCGTTCACATAGTACTTTAAGCGCTTTCCTTTATTGTGGCGAATTTCAGTCTCGCGCAACACGCCGCCCGAAACCAGAACAGTCTGTAACTCCGATGGGATGCTTACCACATCACCGGGACGTAGGAAAATATCTTCAGTGGTGCCTGGCCTTTTTAATATCTCAGGCATGTTAATGCCAATGTATTTCTGCTGATTGCCATCTTTGTCAACCAAAATCTGAGCACCCAACTCAATATCCGCTTCTATCCGTTCCAGCTGTTTATGCGAACGTAGCATGGTAGCACCCTTGGCATAAGCTTCGTCGGTCAAACCGCCTGCCCGCCGTATCAAATCAGAAATACGCTCGTTGCGGTCGCTCAAGGTATATTCGCCGGGGAACATAACCTGTCCTTCAATACGGATTTTATCTTGCACGTGGTAGTCGGGACGTGCCCTCACATAGACCTGATCGAAAGGTTCAAGTTCAAATATTTTGGCTTCATCGGCTAAGGAGAGGTCTCGTTCAACACCAAAGACAAATATCTCTGCCAGTTCGGAACCTCTTTGCTGGGGTGCAGCTTCGCCAAGTATACGTCGGTTAACTTCTATACGAGCTTCGGAGGCTGATGCCGTAAAACCATCGGCCATTAATATCAGATCTTCCAATGTCATGCCTTTGCGATATTGGAATTTCCCCCTCTCTTTCACTTCCCCACCCAACGATACTTCCAGCTCTTCGCGCATTTCGTGAATGCTTTTGATAATAACCCGATCTTCGGGCTGTAGAAGGATATCGTAACTTCCCGGATTATTTAATACCTGATCAACATTAAAGGAAACAATGCTATAGTCAAAATTTTCGGTGAGACGATTTATCACGGCGCGCGAACGGAACACATCGGGTTTTACGCCATCGGCCTGGGCTATCAGATCGGAGAGCATCATGCCCTCGGTCAGCTCAAAATCGCCTGGGCGCCATACGGCACCATTAATGCTCACTCGGTTTTCAAAGCGATCGAGAATTTGATCCACTTCAACCACATCCCCGCTTTTGAGGGTAAAGCTATCAGAGTCGGATCCCCCTACTGTGAGCATTTTAATTTCTTTTTCGGTATTGCGCTTAATCCTAATCTCTTGTGTATAAGCTGAATTCGTAAAGCCTCCGGCAAATTCAATAAGGTGCTCCAGAGTCTCCTCAGATCTTACTTCGTACAAGCCGGGACGACGGACTTGACCGCTAACTTCTACTCGATTTTGTATGGTAGCTACTCGAATCACATCCTGGTCTTGCAGCCGCACGTTGTTGCTCTGGTCGCCCTGCAACAACAAGTCGTAAATGTCGAGGATGCTAAGTATTTTGTTGGCTCTTATGACCTCTACCTGACGAAAGGAACCTATCATGCTAGGGCCACCGGATTTGTAAAGGACATTGAACACGGTGGCCAAGGATGAAACGGTATAGCTACCGGGTGTTTCTACCTCACCTATTACTGTAACCTGAATGCTGCGGACCCGCCCCAGACTCACGCGAGCAAATGTATTCTGATCGCTCTGCCCTGGTCGCAGACCCCGGTACAGTTGCTTCAATTTTTCAATGATGCGGCTATCCGCTTGTTCCATGGTTAAGCCATGCACATAAACAGGTCCTATGTTGTCGATGGTAACGGTACCTTCGGGACTTACTTCTAATTGATACAGGTTAGTGGTAGCCCCCCATATATCAACCACCAGCTCGTCGCCTGGTCCCAATACGTAATTGACCGGTGTAGGTATGTTCATGGCAGGTTCAAAGCTCTGGTTGCCACCCTGGAACAAGGAGCGCCCAAAAATCATGGGACCCTTTGGGGCTTTAGAAGACGTTTGAGGAGCAAGCCTCTTTTCTGGTTCATAATCCACCGAGTCACCTCTTAACAACGGGCCACCACTGCTTGGCATATCGATTTGTGTTTGCAACTGCTGCGCTCTTTGCATTAACTGAGCTGCCACGGAAGGTGATAATCCACGCGCCTTAGCCATTTCCATAGCCTGTGTTTGAGATATCCCCTCCTTTTCTCCTCGTTGAATAAAAGATTGCAACTGGGCATCGCTAATATCAGCGGATTTTACTTGGCTTAAATCAGTGTCGCCCAAGCCCTGAGAATAGACTTCAGTTGGTAAGAAAATAAGAAAACCCAGTAACAAAAAATAAAAGAGCTTATCTACTGTCTGCTTACCTCTATTGCTTTTATTAATCATGAAATTAAGTTTTTTATTTTGGCTATAGTCTCTGTGCGCAAGACATCTAAAAAATTGATTATCAATATTATACGGTGTAAAAATATGAAACTCAGGAACCGCTTCGCCCGGTCAGTCACATAATGCACTTTTTATGTTGTGCATTAATATTACCTACCTTAGGTTGCTGGCATTCAATCATTATCTATACTCAAATATAATTTGTGACAAAAGTAAAAATTAAAATGATAAATAAGAGAAGAAATACCTAATCAAAATATTTTAAAACAAAAAAAAGCCTGAAACATTTCTGTTTCAAGCTTTTTTTGTTGTCCCATTAGGGCTCGAACCTAAACTCTTCTGGACCAAAACCAGACGTGTTGCCAATTACACCATGGGACAATCCTTAGTGTCTTTCTTTTTGAAAGCGATGCAAAAGTACACCTTTTTTTAAAACGTGCAAATTAATTTTTCAAAATTTTTAATCATTCTTTATGCTCCTCATAATACACCCCAAAATAGTGGCTATGTATTCCCTTGCAAGCCTTTGTTTTAGGCGATTATTTTGATGTATTACCGAAATGAAATATTTCTTTAAGCCAGAATAAAAGGCATTAATTAGTCATCATACTTACACTTAATTTAGGTATTATTGTGGTTTAAGTTGTCGTTTTTTATGAGGCCTTCTATTTTATTTAAGTTTACAATCCGCCAGACTGCTGGATTTGTTGTTTTTGCATTAAGTGGGTTGCTTTATCTCATTACCTTATCGCCTACTGTAAATTTTTGGGATAGCGGTGAGTTTATTGCCTGTGCCAACGGTCTTCAAGTTGGCCATGCACCCGGTGCACCTTTGTATTTAATGTTGTCCCGGATGTTTGGGGCTTTTGCACCCGCAGAATATGTGGCAGTTTGTATTAATTTTTTATCCGCTATGACCTCGGCAGCTGCTATTTGGCTTTTATATTCCACGCTATTGCTTATTTTAAAAAAAGTGCAGCAAAACACGCCGGATAGCTTTTCAATTCTGTCGGCCACAATAGCTTCACTCACCTTTGCTTATACCGATACTTTTTGGTTTTCGGCGGTTGAGGCCGAGGTTTATGCCCTTTCGCTATTTTTTACAGCATTTACTATTTGGGCAGTATTAAAGTGGGAAAATGAGTTGCCAAGTCGTAAAGCTCATCGCTGGCTTTTGCTGATTGCCTTTACCATGGGCTTGTCGGTGGGTGTTCACCTGCTTAATTTGTTGTGTATCCCGGTAGTAATTTATTGGGTATTCATTCATCTAAATACAAATAAAAACAGCAAACATGTAGTGGGCTTGTTGTTGGGCATGGCCGTTTTAGTGGTGGTTCAGTTTTTTGTGGTGCAAAACGGATTATTCCTAGCAAAAAAAATGGAGCTATTGCTGGTCAACTCCTTTCATCTGCCTGTACATTCCGGTTTATTGTTGTTTGTCATATTGCTGATTGCTTCCTTGGTCATTGGAATTTATGTCTCCAGAAAAAGAAATCAGGTGCTTCACTTCCTTTTTGTGGGTGCAACCCTATTTCTGATTGGGCTCTCATCGTATGCCATGGTCATTATTAGAGCCAATGCGCATCCGGATATCAATCTGAACAGTCCTACAGATGTTTTTTCGTTAGAATCGTTTATAAACCGCGAGCAATATGGGGAGCGACCTTTGCTGAGAGGGGCATGGTTTGGAGCGGAGCATTACAAAACAGAAGCTATATTTAACTATCGCTTAAATAAGAAGGGGTTATATGAACGTTTCGAAAAGACACAACAATTACTATACGATAAAGACGATTTGGGTTTTATGCAACGTATGTATAGTTCGCAGCAACATCATGTGCAAGGATACCGCTATTGGACTGGATTGCAAGACGACGAAAAACCAACCTTGATGCACCAATTGGATTTTATGTTTAAATACCAGCTTGGGCATATGTATTTCCGATATTTTATGTGGAACTTCTCGGGACGCCAAAATCATTACCAAGGGCACGGCGACTTTTTAAATGGTAATTATGTCACGGGCTTTCCGTTTATTGACAAGCATAGCTTAGGGAGCAGGCACTTTTTGCACACGGACGAACTGACCAGCAAGGCACGAAACCATTATTTTATGCTTCCGCTATTATTTGGTTTGGGCGGTATACTTTTGCTGATAAGAAAGAAAAAATGGCATATGCTGCTTTTTTTGGGTATGTTATTTTTACTCACTGGAGCAGCTATAGCGTTGTACCTTAACCAACCACCTTATGAACCTCGCGAAAGGGATTATGTTTTTGTAGGTAGCTTTTACGCCTATGCCATTTTTATCGGTTTGGGCGTGTGGGCATTATTAAAAAAAATAGCACAATTGTCGCCTTCACAATTTACTAAATGGACGGCTTCAATAGCTATATTACTGGCACTACCAGGGCTTATGATTTCCAATAATTTTGACGACCACAACCGTTCCGACCGCACACTGGCTCGCGATTTGGCCTTGTCGTATCTTCAAAGCTGCGGACCCAATGGCATCCTTTTTACCTATGGCGATAACGACACCTATCCGCTTTGGTACCTGCAAGAAGTTGAGAATATACGTCGCGACGTTAGTGTTGTAAATATGGGACTTCTCTCGGCCGATTGGTATGTGCAGCAGCAAACTATCCGGCAACAGGGAAGGGAGCCCTTGCAGTTTACCATACCCATGGAAAGATATAAAACCGGGGATTTGGATTATGCGGGGGTAGTCAATAGAGTAGATTCTCCCCTTGCTCTTACGGCTGCATTAAATTTTGTTGGCGACACTGCGTCGGATACCCAACTTGCTATGGGTGGTGGAAGTAAATTAGATTATTTGCCTTCTGATAAATTCCAATTAGGCAGCAATCCTACCTCCATCTTAAAAATAGACAAAAGTTATTTAATGAAGGGTGAGATAGCACTGCTGGATATTATTGCCACCAATAGCTCAAATCGACCTATTTATTTTGGTAATGGAACACCACCATCGGCCATGATTGGATTAAATGAGTTTGTGCAGCCTTATGGTATTGTAGGTAAGCTATTGTTGGATGAAAAGCACCCGGACACCGACGAATTATATCGCCTGATGAATGAAAAGGTGCATATTTCTACTCCTACCAAAAGTTGGTGGGATCAAACCTGTACCGATGCCATCCGTCTGTCGGGTTTGCAGAAAGCTGTGCAACTATTGGCTAGTGATTTATTGCAGAAAGGCCAAAAAGCTGAAGGCCAACATATCCTACAAAAATATGAGGCCTTTAGTCTTGTGGCGCAAAAAAACACTATCAAAACCAATATATCTTGGATTCAGGTACTGTATAGAGCCGACTTGAAGGATGAAGCTTTGCACTACCTCGAAAAATATGCTTATTCCATATTTCAAAATATTGCATTTTATCGTGAATCCGAATCTTATTTGGGCGAGAATATGCTTTTCTATGCCACGGAAGAAGAAGCAAACCTTAAACAACTTCGCAAAGTTGCCATGGAGCATGAGGCGGAAGAGCTTGTTCAACAGATTGATAAGGTTTTGGGGTTAAAGTAAAACAGACAGTTTTTTTATAGTAAAAAAAATGGTGTCCGGTAAACCTTTTTAATTATTTATAAAATGTAATTTTTTATTAGTGTAGAGAGATTTTCAATTAGATTTAGGTTTACTTCCGCCTCAGAGAAAAGATGGTTCTTTGATACCTTTCAAATTAAAATTCCATCAAAAATTTCCGTGTTGCCAAAAAGTAAGAGCCCGTGTGGCTTGAGCACTAATTTAAGATGCAAATGTTTCACAGGACAATAGTGTAATAAAACTTACGCTACATAAAATATAGATTAAAGTTAGAGGCTAATCCCATATCTTTTGATTGTTCCTTACCGCTTCCTTATTTTTTACTTGCTGGTTTAATATTTTCTCGCTATATTTTGAACATAAAACTAACCATTAAATCAAGACAACATGGAAAACGTATTTTTAAAATATATGCGCCAAAGATTGGGTACTGGCGATCAGAGCGCAAGCGAGATTCACGAAGGCCCGGTAATAACTATTTCGAGAGAGTATGGCTGCCATGCGAAAGAAATTGCCAAGCACTTATCCGAAATGCTTAACGTAAAGCTTAAGCATGAAGGAAAAGAGGTGCAGTGGAGATGGCTGAGTAAAGAAATAATAGAAGAATCGGCCAGGGAGCTAAAGCTTACTCCAACGCTTATCAAGAATCTTTCGGATTACAAAAACCGAAGCTTTTTTGAAAACCTAGCCTTGTTTTTTTCGGATACCTATTATCCCAGTGATGCAAAAATAAACAATACCATTGCCAATTTTATTCACACTACGGCCGCACAAGGTAATGTGGTTATTGTTGGTAGAGCAGCTGAGGCCATCACAAAAAATTTCACAAAGTCATTCCACGTAAAGCTTATTGCTCCCTTGGATTGGAGAGCCGAAGTTATCAGTACTACCGAAGGTATAGCCTTATCCGAAGCCAAAAGCAAATGTGTGGAGATGGATAAAAGGCGATTTATGTTTAGATCGTATTTCGAAAAAGGCGCACCCGATGTTGAATTCTATGATGCCATCTTTAATTGCAAGGAAATGAAGGATGAAGAAATTGTGGAGTTGATAATTATTATTGCCGAGTCAAGAGGTTTTATTTAATTCAGAACTTGCTTCAATAAATTCAAGGTTAAACCTTAGCACAGTATATAAGAAATGTGTTTTTAAAAATATACTGGCTGTTGCAACCAATTTTAGAGAAGCATTCTGCATATTTTAAAACTGATTGTTAGATGAAAACTATATCTTTGAGACATGGGAAAAGGACCAAGAAATTATTCTGATTTAACCATTAAAAGGTTATACGCATTATCTGATAATAGGTGTTCATTTCCTGGTTGTACTGTAGTCTTTACAAGCCCAACTAATAATACTAACTTTTCAAATATTTGCCACATTGAAGATGCCGAAGAAGGAGGACGTTTTAATCCAAATATGACGGATAAACAAAGAGCAAGTTTTGATAATCTTATTTTATTATGTCCTAATCATCATATTGAGACTAATGACAATGAGAAATATACAGTTGGTTCTTTAAGAGAGATGAAACAAAAGCATGAAAGTTTAAGTATTAGCAAAGGATTAACAAGAAATCCTTCTATGTTAAAAAACACCATAAATGCTATCTCAAATCTATCATTGGAAGATATTTTAGAATCAAAAGATTTAAATGTTTATAGTCCTAAACTAAAATTGAAATATAACTCTGTTAAAATAAATTATTCGCTAATTGAAGATTATAAAGTATATCAAGGCAAGATAAATACATTATATGATGAGTTAGAAAGGCAAGGGTCAATTAAGAAAGAAAAATTACTTAGTAATGTAAATCAAATCTATGCTAAGATTAAAGGAAGCTATGTCTTAGATTCTGAAAGTCCTTTAGAAATTATTCGCTTAAATGCTGATAATATTATAGATAATGTATTTGATGAGCTATACAGGCAGCTTGAGAATTCCAATTTTTTTGAAGAAGATATAATCTTAGGTGTTAGATTAATATTGGTGGATGCCTTTATAAGATGTAAAATATTAGAAGAACCAACGGGAAATGATAATCAGTAAAGATATAAATCCAGAAAGAGACTTCTATTATTTGGGAGCTAAAACAATTGAGATTTTATCTTCCACAGAGGATGAGAAAATGGATTTTTTCTCTGTCTTTGATGCGTTAAAGTCATCTGAAAATATTTCACTAAATTTGTTTACGCTTACTTTAGACTGGCTTTTTATTATTGGAGTAATCAGCAAATCTCACAAAGGATACATAGTAAAATGTTTTTAAAAAGCCTTACAATACAAAATGATGACGTTTTAATAAGAGAAATCTCTTTTCATAAAGGAATTAATCTTATTGTTGACGAGACTAAATCAAAGAACAAAACAGAATCTGGAAATAGTGTTGGAAAAACTACGGTATTAAGACTTATTGATTTTTGCTTAGATGGAAATGGAAGCAATATTTATATTGACCCTGAATTTAAAAACACAAATAAGAAGATTGAGACGTTCTTAAAAGAAAATAATATTCTTATCACACTTGTATTAATAGAAGATTTTGATGATGAAAATTCTAAGACTATAACAATCCAGCGGAATTTTTTATCCTATAAATACAAAATACAGACAATTAATGGAGAGGCATTAAGTAATGATGAGTTTTCGAGCACTTTAAAAGAACTGATTTTTGAATCAACCGAAAAACAGCCAACTTTAAAACAGCTTAAATCGAAGAATATAAGAGATGAAAAGAATAAGTTAACGCAAACGATTCGAGTACTTCCTCAAAATGTAACAACAGATGCAATATATGAATCATTACATCTTTTTTGGTTTGGTATTAATATAGACACCTCCAAAGATAAGTTGGTGAGAGATAAAAAGATTGAAGAAAAATTGCAGATCCGGCTGAGGAAAGAAAGCAATTTATCACAAATAAATCAATCATTAATTATTATTAATAAACAAATCGAAGTTCTGAATAACAAAAAAGAACTTTTTAATTTAAATGAAAAATACGAGGAAGAGCTTCAAAGTCTAAATATCATTAAATTAAATATTAATAAAGTTTCTACTAACCTTTCTCGCCTTGAGCTAAGAAAAGAACTTATTTTTGAGAGTAAGGTTGAATTTGAGAAGGATGTTACCCATATAGATATTGAACAGATAAAAAGAATGTATGAAAAAGCTAAATCATTCATTCCGAATATCCAAAGATCGTTTGAAGAAACAGTATCATTTCATAATGATATGATACAAGAAAAAGTTGCATATATCACGGAGGAACTACCAACTCTTGAACATGAAATTTATCAACTTAAAAGATATCTAAATTCTTTTATAATTCAAGAAAAATCTATTTCTGAATCTTTAAATAAATCAGGTGCAATTGAAGATTTGCAGATGATAATCAATAAACTTAATTCATATCATGAAAAGAAAGGGAGTTTTGAAGAGCAGAAACGCCTTTGGGAAAAGTCAAATGATAATCTGAAACAACTAAATGATAAATTGAATAAAATCAATAAGAATATTTTATCTAAAGATGAATTAATTCAGCAAAGAATAGTAGAGTTTAATTCGTATTTTTCAGATATATCAAGTCGTTTAGATGGTGTTCATTCTTTGCTAAGTGCAGATAATGAAGGTGGCATATACAAATTTAAAATAGATAATATTGAGGGTAATCCAGGGACTGGCAGCAAGAAAAGTCAGATGGCTTCGTTTGATTTGGCATATATTAAATTTGCAGACGCTATTAATATTCCTTGTCTCCATTTTATATTGCAAGACCAAATAGAAAATGTTCATTCAAATCAGATTTCAAATTTATTGACTGAGATAGTTGATGAAGTAAATTGTCAATATGTACTTCCTGTTCTTAGAGATAAACTGCCAAGCAATATTGATATTAAACCTTTTGAAATATTATCATTATCACAGTCGGATAAGTTATTTAGAGTAGAATGAAAAATGACTACAACATGCAACGCATGACGTTGCAGTTTAGGTGATTAACAATCATTCTATCACAGCTATGTCAAGTTCGGAGTATCTGGATAGAAAAGTGTCCGCAATCCCTATTTTTTTCGCAACAATCTATCAATTCTACCCTTTCTGTGCAGTCATATAAGCTACAGCAAGCCTTAATTCACCATAGGAGTAATCGCTGCCCAGCTCATTTTTTAACGGGGTTAAGGCAAAGGTATCCAATTTATGGATGGCTTTTTCGATGAAAGCCAGCTTGTCTTTTTTAATAAAATCCAGCACATCCAGTTCGCCCTGTTGCACGTAATGAGCCAGGTGTCCTTCTACCGTTCCTTCGGTTATAGATCTGTCTTTGGCTATGGTTTTTACATTTTTGCCCTTTTTGTACATCACTAAGGAAATCAACTTGGTATCTTCTTTTCGCTTTATCTCGGTAGAATCTTTTTTCTTCTTTGATCTTCCCAAATTTTCTCTGGATTCGGCAAAAGCAGGCTTTTTGATGGCCTCTTTATCAAAAGCGGTACCTTCAATGGAAGATTTGACAAGGCTTTGTGCTTTATAAATAAGCTGAAGCTGACCATAGTAGAGGTTAGATAGATCAATTAATTCGGTATGATAAGCCTTGGCACCTTTAACGCCTTTTAGGTCATTGCTTTGTTCCCTTATTGCATCGTGTATGTTTTTAATCAGTGGCTCAAAATAGGCAGTTGCTTTGTTTATCCTTTCCAGCAAATGAGGCAAATAGTTTTTTTCTCCTGACGTTACGATACGGTTCACTTCTCCCCTAAAACTATCGCCCACAGTGCGCAATGGCTCGGTTAATTTGAGCCATTCTAAGGCCTTACTTTTATATTGCTGTTTGGCCGATTTATTTACATCCTTAGTATAGGTAGAGATATGATAGCTCAGATCCTGCATCAATCCTGAAAAATCAAAAGCCCCCATTACGAAGCTCTGGAAATATTTTCTGGATTCTTCCTCTAAAATAGGCTCCAGCTCTTCTTGTTGCTTTTTTATGGTAGCAAAAGAGCTTAGCGAGGGATCCACTTGTAATCCTTCCGTTGGAACAGGTGAGGTTAGTATCAGGCCTTCCAGCGTGCGTAACCGCGACAAGGCCACATATATCTGCCCTGGAGCAAAGGCATTTTGTACATCAATAATAGCTTTATCGAAGGTGAGACCCTGACTTTTGTGCACCGTAATAGCCCAAGCCAGTTTTAAAGGGTACTGCTTAAAAGTGCCCACTATGCTTTCATCTATTTCGTTGGAATCCTTATCCACCGTATATTTTTTATTCTCCCAAAGATAGGGTTCGGCCATTGCAGGTGTCGAACCATCTGTAAAGCTTACTTCTATTTGCTCCTTATTTAATTTTGTTATGGTACCTATTTTGCCATTAAAATACTTTTGCTCGCCGGAGTAATCATTTTTGGTAAACATAACCTGGGCACCCATCTTAAACTCTAACCTGTCCTCGGTGGGGTAGCTAAATTCCTTAAAATCACCAGTTACCTCAGCCTTAAAAAACACTGATTTTTGTTGAATGCTTTGCAATGCTTTTAAATTTTTATCATTGGCAATACGGTTGTGCGTGGTGAGTAGAATAACCCCTTCGTCGCTTTTTTGTGCATAATCGGGCTTGTAATATTTATTGAGCAACTGCGCATCAGCCTCCGTCATTTTATTGTTGCGCAGGTTATTTAATAGGTTGATAAAAGTATTGTCGCTTTGGCGATAAATCTTTTCCAGCTCAACATATAAGGGTGGAGTTTGACGCAGCACCTGTGCACTAAAAAAGAAAATAGTAGGGTAATAGGCACCCACAACTCTCCATTCGTCGTCCTTAACCACGGAGGTAACTGCAATAAATCGCCAATGAAAAGCACTTGTACACCACCAAAAGGCAAATCCCTTTCGTGGCGGACGCTCCGTAAAATAAGGTCGATGGCATCCAGTAAATCGGCACGCAACATACTCACCTCATCAATAATCAACAGCTCCATTTTTTTAAGCATGTTGCGCTTTGTTTTGTGCATCTGAAACGAACTGAGTAGGGTGCGCGGTGTATTAACCTGTGTGCTTAGGTATTGGTTATTAAGTCCGTTGTTATCTGGGATAAAAGCACCAAAGGGCAACTGAAACAGAGAATGCAAGGTTACACCACCTGCGTTGATGGCTGCGATTCCGGTGGGCGCGGCTACAATAACACTTTTATGGGTGTGCTGCCTGATATTACGTAAAAAAGTGGTTTTACCTGTACCTGCTTTACCTGTGAGAAAAATATTTTGGTTGGTGTTATTGATAAATTTAGCCACCAAATGCGGCATAGAATCGAGTTGCTGGTTCATGGTAGTTTGTAATTGAATAATTTGCAAAATAACGAAAACCATCAACAATTGCCCACTACTTTTTTAAGAATATATCCTGCCAAGCAGAATCGTTGTCAATTAATTTTTTACGAATAAGGATTTAATGATATGCTGTGCCATTTTGGGGTTTTCCTTTAGTCTGCGGGTGGAATATCCAAACCAGTCCTCGCCGTAAGGAACATACACACGCATTTTATGGCCGCTGGCAACAATGCTGCCCCTGAGATTGGGCGATACGCCGTACAACATCTGAAACTCATACATATCTTTAGGTACTCGGTATTTCTCAATTATCTCGTAGGCACCTTTTATCAAGGTTTGGTCGTGGGTGGCTATACCTACATATACACCTTGGTATAACAGGCGATCGAGCAGCTTCAGATAGTTCTGATTTATTTTTTCAGCATCTTTAAAGGCAATGTCTGCCGATTCGTTGTAAATACCTTTACACAATCTGAAATTCAACGGGGAATCGGCCGAGTGTTCCTTTAATAGATTTTCCACATCTGCTGCTGTCCTTTTTAGGTAGGCCTGCAAAACCAACCCAACATTATCAGGAAACTCTTGCTTTAACTTGAGGTACAGCTCCAATTCCTGATCAACGCGTTGGGCATCTTCCATATCGATGCGTACAAAATTGTTGTGCGCACTGGCTAATGAAACAATGCTCCGGATGTTATGGTAGCACTTTTCGGGATTTATCAGTAAACCAAAACTGGTAGGTTTGAGCGAGTAGTTACCTTTAATTTTTGCACCTTCAAAAGTCTCAATAATATGGAGGTATTCTTTAAGATGATCCTCGGCCTGTTGTATGTTAATAACAAACTCGCCCAACAAATCAACGGTAACCTCAACCCCAAGTTCGTTGAGATTTTGTGCAACTCTTATGGCATCCTGCACATTTACACCGGCAATATATTTTTTCGAAAACGCCCAGATAAACTTTTTGGGACAATACGGAATCACTGATGCTATCGCTTTATTGATAATACTTGCCATGATTTACCTATTAAATGTCTGGCATCAACCTTTCAACCCTAAAAAATTCGAGTCTATTTTATTTTGATGCCTCATGTAAAATTCATTTAAATTCCTCACCGAAAAAATGACTATTCTCACAAAATGCAGGCAAACAGACTAAGGTTAAATTGTTTTTCATATATTTAGTCAATGACGTTTAAGACAACTCTTTTGATCAACTTCTTAATAGTGTTATTAATATGTGCGAGATTTTTAATAAGAACAGGGCTAAATTCCGCCTCAGAGAAACGATGGTTCTTTGATACCTTTTTATATTTTTAAATCCATCAAAAATTTCCGTAGACAAAAAGTAAGAGCCCGTGTGGCTTGAGTACTAAGCTAAGATGCGAATTTTACACCTTTCAATAACTATGCTTTGTATTGGTGTCAACACGATGGTTTCATCTAAAAAAAAACAATAAAAATGAAAGAAAACTTAAAATACTTGCTTGGCTTTGTTGCAATAGTGGTGGGAATATTTTTATTATGGTATTTTAAGGCCATTGTTTTCTTCATTTTTATTTCTGCCATTCTATCCCTGGTTACCCGTCCACTCTACAATTTTTTTAGGGGAAACAGGAGGGGGAAACAACCCCAACGCAAATTTTCCCTGTCGAATAGCATGAGTGCTTTGGCAACTTTGTTCTGCTTGTGGGCTTTTTTGCTGGGTTTTGCAAGTTATGTTTTTCCGTTTTTATTCGAGGAACTACAATATTTGTCAAAGGTTGATTTTGATATGATGCTCATAAGGCTCGAAGGATTTGTGAATCCAATTTTAGTTCCTTTGGAGCATACTATTTTTGGAGAAGTGAGTTTTTCGGTGTTTAAAGACCAGATCAGTGAATTTTTGGTGACTACTTTCGACTTAGGCAAGCTGCAAATTCTCTTGGCTTCGGTAGCCGATTTTGTGGGAAGCACATTTATAGCCATGTTTTCCATCTCGTTTATAACCTTCTTTTTAATTAAGGACGAATGGTTGCTTCTGGAAAGTATTAAATTATTTGTGCCCGAAACGTACTACGTAGGGGTAGATCATATGCTGTGGTCTATCAACCGTTTGTTGCGAAGGTATTTTATCGGCATCATACTTCAAATATCACTTATATCCATCTTATTGATGCTGGGGCTCATGCTCATTGGTCTGGAATTTAGGCATGCCCTTCTCATCGGATTGTTTTCGGGGTTTGTGAATATTATACCCTATTTGGGCCCTTTGATAGGAGGTTTGTTTGGTGTTTTGGTTTCGTTGGTGGTGTACCTACAACTAACTATACCCCCGGCTTTTTTGCTTTATCTGGGCGGGATAGTGCTACTGTATGTAGTTGTTCAATTGTTAGATAATCTTGTATTTCAGCCCGTAATTTTTTCCACGAGCGTAAAGGCGCATCCACTCGAAATATTTTTAATTGTTATTATGGCAGGATATATGGCTGGCATGGTAGGCATGTTTTTGGCCATTCCCGTTTATACCATTCTCAGGGTAGTAGCCAAAGAATTTTTTTCGAAATATAATTTGGTGCGCAAACTTACTGGGAAGTTGTAGTGTCGGAACTCCGACCTTTGGAAAGGTAATGTATTAGGAAATGTGCTTATTATCTTTGGTCTTTAATTAAACCTTAAGCAGTTATGCTAGTTTAGATATTACATTCTACAAAGAATGAAAACCCATACAAAGACAAAAAACATTACAACAACATGATGATAGGGCGTGATTTTTTTTCACATACCGCTCTCCTTCATATTCATTGGCTATTTTTCAAATATCACTCTCGTAAAGGTACTTTAATAGCGATTAAATATCGGCTTTCTGCCAATATTTGTATTTTTACCCATGGCTAGCTATTTTGTATTGAAAGCGCAAAGAATAGCCAAACGAGGTCGTCTGAAGAATGACTGCTTATTAAAAAAATTATCGGATATTATTATCTTTAAATAGTTAATTTTGAGCTCGATATATTCTATAAATAAATTGTGTTAGGATGAGCATTCTTCTATATGAAGTTATAGGAGACAGAAGTGCATAGGTTGCTCATTTTACAGCAAAAATAATTTTTATGGCACCAGGTATTCAAAAGTGGATGGTTATTAAAGCTGCATTGATATTTTTCTTTATAACGATTGTAGGAGAAGATGCGTTTTCATCAAGAATGATACCATTTGTTAAATCATTTAAAAAGTCTGACTACAAAGCAGGAAGGCAGAATTGGGATGTTGCAGAGGGCAAAGATGGCATTGTTTACTTTGCCAATACAGATGGTTTACTTTGTTATATTTTTGGGGAATGGGATCTGCAAACACTTGAAAAAGGAGGTAGTGTTAGAGCTCTTCATGTTGAGAATGATACTATTTGGGTAGGGGGCATTGAAGAGTATGGTTACTTTTTTAAAAACGCTAATGGATCTTTAGAGTATAACAAACTTGGAGACCTGGAAAGTCGAATTATATGGAATGTAATTGAGTATGAAGGACAAATTATTTACCAATCATACTTATATTTAATTATTTACGATAAAGCCACAAAGAAAACCAAGTTTAGTTCATTTACCGAAGAGTTTTGGACAATCATTGAATGGAAAGATGAACTGTGGGCTATTACCACTCAAGGTGTTATGGGTGTTATCAGAGATGATAGATTTTATCACAGGGAAGTATTTTCTCAACAAATTTCATCTGAAGTTCGCGACGTTTTTATTCATAACGATCAACTATTTATTGTCTCTTTGGATGGTATTTTTAGGTATGACAAAAATACACTATCCCAATTAGATTTCGGGGGGAGGCTGGATGGTGTGCAGTTCTTTACTGGAGGTTCCCAAAGTGATAATTCTTTTGTATTGGGCACAGTTACCTCCGGTCTTTTAATCGTAAATTATGCGTCCGGTGAAATTTCAACGATAGGCACATCTGAAGGATTGCTTGACAACACAGTGCTGAGTCTAAAAACAGATGGGGATAAAAGTGTTTGGTTAGGGCTGGATTATGGAATTGCAAAGGTTGAGTTAAAAAAATCAATCTATCCAATCTTTGCAAACGGAGCAACGTATCATATTGAAAATATTGGCAATAGTACTTACCTATCAACCAATAAAGGGGCATTTGTTTCTGAAAATAACCAACGGTTCGAATTTATAGAAGGTAGTGCCGGACAGGTTTGGCGAATAAGAGAGATTAATAATCGACTCTATATGTGTCATAATAAAGGAGCTTATAAAATTATAAATAACAAGCTGCAGCCCGATTTCGAGGATACCGGTGTTATGGATATTGCGCGGTTCGGACAGTCCGATTATTATTTGCTATCTGCATATACCGGTGTTTTGTTGGTAAAGTATTTTCAGGATAAGTTTCATTTTGTGTCTAATCTTAATGTATGGGGAAACCCAAAACTCTACTACGACTCAAAGTCAGATTGTATTTGGGGAGATACCAAAAAGAAGCCTTTGGTGAAGTTTCAGTTAATGAACGATGAGGTAGATGTTAAACGATATGGAGATATTGAACGATTCTTCGATACCCAATCGGGTTTAGTGTTTTATGACGGAATGAATTTGATGACCTATGCCCCGGATGCTGATGCTTTTACCGAGATACAAAAAGCCCCTTATAGTCATGTTGCTGAAAAAGGGATTTCAGCTTTGGATATTGCATTAAATAATGGTGCAATTGCCTATGTTGCAAACGATGAAATTAAACTATTTGTAACATTACCGGATGGAACTGTTCACTCCTATGAAAAGTTTATAAGCTCTGTTAAATATGATTTAATTGAGGCGGATCCTTTTTTGAACTTTTATAACAATGAACTTAGGATAGCAACAGATAGAGGAGTGGTGGTATTCAATTTAGAATATCAGTCATCGTCAATTCAAGAAAAACCGGTAATAACCTCAGTCAATATTGGCTCTAAAGGCATTTATCAGAAGTTATTTTTCCCGTTTAAGGATAGTACAATTAACCTGGCTAAGGGAAGGTATAATTTGCAGTTTCAATTTGCTTCACCCTATTCCGATTACGAATTCACAGAGTTTAGATATAAGCTTGACCCCTACGATAAAGAATGGACTGAATGGGAAAATAAAATATATAAAAAGGAATATACAGGGATCAGTGGGGGGGAGTATCGATTTTTACTTCAAACGAGAGTAAATCAATCGGTAATCAAACAAACAGTGCTAAATATTAACGTGAAGCGCCAATGGTTTCAAAATATGTTGATTGTTATTCCAAGTATTCTTATTGTCTTATTCGTGTTCGCTTATGTTGCATTTTTAATCATAAGGGCGATAAAAGAAAGAGTTCATTTAAACAAGTTGGCCTATGAAAAACGTCTGAAGCAAGATGCTGTAAAGTCAAAGAATGAACAGCTGATGCAATTCCTTGAGGTTATATCACATAAAAATAGTTTTTTGCAGGACATTAAAGCTATTCTCGGTAGAATGCGCAATTCAGAATCGACCCGATGTGTAAAAAAAATAGATGAAGAACTGAATAATGAAAAGAAGAATTTTATTTACCATAAACTCTTCTCCGAAAACAATCAGGAATTAGTTATTCGTATTTCAAAAGAATATCCTACGCTAACGAATAATGACATACGAATACTAACATTAGTTAGAGCTAACATGAGTTCAAAAGAAATTGCTGC
This sequence comes from Saccharicrinis sp., assembly GCA_024635585.1. Taxonomy (GTDB): domain Bacteria; phylum Bacteroidota; class Bacteroidia; order Bacteroidales; family Marinilabiliaceae; genus Saccharicrinis. The sequence goes on from JAGXIP010000220.1 coordinate 40,030, forward strand.
CATTCTTAACATCTCCAGCAGTAGTTTTGATACGAGTCGTTATCGAATCCGTAAAAAGTTAGGATTAAATCATGATGATGATTTGAATTCTTTCATTCGTAACCTATAATATATTGAAACGTTAATCCTCACAATTACAGATATATAAAACTCTTTGTCTATGTTTTGCTAAACCGAATTTCAATCTGTTTAGAACTAATCTATGTGTCAGATTTGATTTACCGCTATCGATCCAATAACATTGTTTAACAATCGAGATCAAAAATTAGCAGGAAATAATCAATCTGAAACAAATGAATGTTAAAAAATTATCCATAGTAGTTTTAATGCTACTAATAACTACAGCAAGCTTTGCCCAGTCAAAGCTGATTAAAGGACTGATAGTTGAATCCAATGGAGATCCTTTAATTGGTGTTACCGTTGTCAAAAAAAACACAACACATGGCGTAATCACCAATTTAGATGGGCGTTATGTCATTCAGGATCTAACAGTAGGCGATACCTTGGTATTTTCTTTTATAGGCTTTGATACGCAAGAGCGTGTTGTCGGCACTTCCAACCAACTGGATATTTTGATGGTTGAAGATTTAGCTGAGTTGGAAGAGGTGCAGGTAGTGGCTTTTTCTAAGCAAAAAAAGGAGAGTGTAATCGGATCTATAAATACCATAAGACCTGCCGAACTAAAGCAGCCGGCATCTAACCTAACAGGCGCACTCGCCGGCAGGATGGCAGGAATAATATCGTATCAACGCTCTGGCGAACCCGGTCGCGACAATGCTGAGTTCTTTATCCGGGGAGTTACATCCTTTGGCTATGCCAATAGCCCATTGATTTTATTAGATGGCTTCGAGATATCATCAGAGGACTTAGCCCGGATTGAGCCTGATAACATTGCCAGCTTCTCCATTATGAAGGATGCCACAGCAACAGCATTGTATGGGGCACGGGGTGCTAATGGTGTTATTCTGGTCAATACAAAAGAAGGAAAAGAAGGAATAGCAAAAATTACCGCACGTGTTGAAACATCGATTGCCAGCCCAACTAAGTTAAATTCTTTTCTGAACGGCGTTGATTACATGGAGCAATACAATAAGGCGCTACGAACAAGAGTTCCTGAAGAGGAACTATTCTATTCAAAAGATAAGATAGAGAATACGCGAAATAATGTGAATCCGTATATCTATCCTAATGTAAATTGGTACGATGAGTTGTTTAAAAACCAGACCTATAATTCACATGCCAACCTTAACGTGACGGGTGGAGGTAATGTTGCCCAATATTATATTTCGGCATCGTTCAATAACGAAACCGGATTGCTTAAGGTGGATAATCAGAATAACTTTAATAATAACATCGATATTAAGCGTTATAATCTAAGAGCCAACATCAACATTAATCTGACAAAAACAACCCAGATTTCAACCAAGTTTTATTCATTGTTTTCGCAGTATAACGGGCCATCAGAAAACGCTTCTGATATTTTTGGAAGAGTAATGGATTCTAATCCTGTGGCTTTTCCAAAATATTTCTCCAATAGCCCGGATGTTTTAATCGGTTCAGGTACGGCTGAGATTGTTAATCATACAATTTTTGGAAACAAAATTCGTGAAGGTGGTAAAGTTTATACAAACCCATATGCCGACATGGTTAAGGGTTACAAAGATGAGTTTTCGTCTACTATTTTATCACAGTTTAAAATTGAACAAGATTTAGGCGGTATTACCAAAGGATTATCTGCAAGGGGGATGGCATCTATTAAGAATTACAGTTCTTACGGAAGTAGTAGAAGCTTTAATCCTTTTTATTATGATGTTTTATCTTATCAGCCATCCACTCCTAAATATTCCGATGGCGCTATTGAGATCAACCAATTGAACGAAGGTACAGAGTATTTAAATGATCCCACTACATGGACAAATGCGAACAGTCGGGTTTACTTTGAGCTGGCCACCATGTATAACCGCGATTATGGAAGACACAGTGTTGGTGGTTTATTGGTTTACACACGAGAGGAGCGTTTAAATACTATTCAAGGTAATAATGTATTTACTTCGTTACCTGCCCGAAACATGGGCGTAGCCGGCCGTGCTACTTATGGCTTTAACAAAAAATACTTTGTGGAGTTAAATTTTGGTTATAATGGTTCGGAACGATTTGCGAAAGATAATCGCTTTGGATTTTTCCCCTCGGCGGGTGTTGGCTATACTATTTCAGAAGAAAAGTTTTGGGCTCGGTTAAAACCAAGTATCAACCAGATGAAGCTTAGAGCCACCTACGGACTAGTTGGATATGATGCTATATCAGCAGAAAGCGATCGCTTCTTTTATATGTCGCATGTCAACATTAATGATGGGGGGAAAGGTTATGCTTGGGGTCAGGATTATTCTACCTGGTACAATGGCTACAACATCAACCGGTACGCCAATGAATCGGTAACATGGGAAATTGCAAAAAAATTGAATCTTGGCCTTGAAATGCTATTGTTTAAAAAACTAACCATACAAGGTGACTACTTCAAGGAAATACGATCGAATATTTATATGCCGTATCAATATATTCCTACAACAAGTGGTTTGGCCTCGGAGATAAAAAGCAATATAGGCGAAGCGAAGTCATCTGGTTTTGACGGATCTGCCGATTACAATCATTCTTTTTCAAGTGGATTATATCTGATAGGCCGGGCTAACTTCACCTATGCAAAAAATGAAGTAATCGCCAATGGAGAGCCTGATTATCAATACGACTATATGAGCCATGTAGGATATCCTGTTGATCAAATGTGGGGTTTGGTGGCCGAACGATTGTTTATTGATGAAGCTGATATCTATAATTCACCAGTCCAAACTTTTGGCAATAACTATTTACCCGGGGATATAAAATACGCCGACGTTAACAATGATGGCAAGATCGATGAAAATGACCAAGTGCCAATTGGTTTTCCTACCGTTCCCGAAATAATTTATGGTTTTGGATTAACGGCTGGCTATAAAGGCTTCGATGCATCCTTCTTTTTTCAAGGCTCAGCGCGCTCATCGTTTATGATAGCACCTGATAAGATTGCACCATTTGTTAATGAGCGAAATGCGTTAGATATTATTGCGGATAATCACTGGTCGGAGTTTAATCCGGATCCTTACGCCTTTTGGCCCCGGCTGAGCACAAGAACAATTGCCAATAATGAACAGCCCTCATCATGGTGGTTAAGGGATGGAAGTTTCCTGCGACTCAAAAGTTTTGAAGTGGGCTATAGCCTGAATAAAACTGTGTTACAAAAATTAAAGTTTGACAACCTAAGGTTTTATGTAAGTGGCAATAACCTGCTTTACTTCAGTAAGTTCAAGTTGTGGGATCCGGAGATGGGTGATAATGGATTGGGCTACCCTACCCAACGCATATTTAATATTGGTATGAATATAACATTTTAATTGAGCACGAAATGAAGAAATATACAAATATACTTACGGTACTGCTGGTTACCATACTTGCATCGAGTTGCGATTACCTTGATATTGTACCCGAAAAAACACAGGAACTATCCTTGGTTTTTGAACGCAAAGAACAAGCTTATAAAGCTTTGGCTACTTGTTATTCCTACTTACCCAAGAGCGATGATTTATATGGTACTCATACCGTGATGACGGATGAGTTAACCTCACCCATTCGTCAATCGGTTAATGGTATTGAAATTATGCGGGGAAAACAATCCGTTGGCGATCCAATGTTATCTTTTTGGCAAGGTTTTAACGGAGGAGGTGAGGTATGGCAATATTCGTTGTATAATGCTATTAACGACTGCAATATCTTTCTGGAGAACATTGTAAATGTGTCGGATATGTCGGACCTGGAAAAGCGGGAGTGGAATGCGGAGGTGAGGTTTTTAAAAGCCTATTATCATTTTTTATTGGTAATGCGTTACGGCCCCATTCCGATTATGGATAAAAACTTTCCTATATCGGCATCCCCTGAGGAAGTGCGGGTGTTTCGAAATTCAACAGATGAATGCTTTGATTATATAGAGGCTGAAATAGACTTGGCTATTCCTGATTTGCCTGCACGGGTCTCGAATACAAACTTTCTGGGTCGCGTTGATCGGACAATAGCTGCTGCTATTAAATCCAGGGTGTTGCTTTATGCTGCTAGTCCATTGTTTAATGGCAATGCACAATACTATGCAGGCTATACCGATAAGAACGGAAAAGAGTTATTCAATACCAGTTACAACAATGAAAAGTGGGCCAAAGCACTAGAAGCTGCCGAATACGCGATTGAACTGGCTGAAGGTAACGGTGTGAAAATATATCATTTCGATGGTGAGTATCGCGACTACGATAATGCCAATTTGACTTATAATCAGGAGTTTACCGAAAGTATTTACAACTACAAATTCATGTTTGTTGATCGTTGGAATAGTGAATTGATTTGGGGTTTATCGAGAGTTACAACGGATTATTATCAAATTCAGGCATCCACTTTAATAAAAAACACTACTGCATCCAGTAATGAAGCTGCCTGGCAATGGTTGTCGCCCACCTACCGCATGGCCGAGTTGTATTACACCAAAAACGGCTTGCCAATCGATCAGGATTTGACTTTTGAATACGATAATAAATATGCACTTCGCAAAGGAACAACCACAGATTTGAGCGTGTTTGTAGTGCAAATAGGTCAAGAGACGGTGCAACTACATTTCGATAGGGAGCCAAGGTTTTACGCAACCATAGCATTTGATAGGGGCTATAACCGTGCGCATGGCATCAAGCAATTTTTAAAAATGCGCAATGGCGAAACCCCTGGCGGTAAAAAAGGTAGCTCAAACGATTACCTAATTTCGGGATACGGATTAAAAAAATATGTCCACCCCGATTCGCAGGGTAATACCTATGGTAATCTGGTTAATTATCCATGGCCCTTAATTCGTATGTCGGAGCTATATTTAAATTATGCCGAAGCTTATAACGAATTCAATGGTCCCGGTCTTATGGCCTATGAAGCCTTAAATAAAGTGAGGCAAAGAGTAGGTTTACCAAATGTTGAAGATGTTTGGTCGGATGCTGCTTTGGCTAAAACGGTTGGTAAACACACTTCTCAAGAGGGTTTGCGCGATATCATCCAACAAGAGCGCTTGATTGAGTTAGCATTTGAAGGTCACCGCTATGATGATATACGGCGTTGGAAGCAAGCGGAGCAATACTTTGCTACACCGGTTAAAGGTTGGAGTGTTACGGAGAGCCAGGTTGATCGATTTTATACGCTCATTAACGTAGGAGAGCGTTCCTTCATTACACCGCGCGATTATTTTCAGCCAATAAAAACGGAAGAGCTATCCCGAAACCCAAATCTGGTTCAGAATCTGGGTTGGTAATTATCGAATGCCATATATGAACAAAAAAATATAATGAGATGAAACGAGCCATGGCGAACGCTTCGACACACAGGGGCATGATTATTTGGCGAGTTCCATCTGACAAATAATAACAAATTATAAACAGATGAAAACAAAAATATTATTTCCAATACTTGCATTCATACTGGCCTTGGTAGCTTGTGAAGAGGCAGAAAATGGCGTGGCTCCAGGTAAGGTTTCAGAGGTTGAGGTTATCTCAACAAATGGGGGAGCAAAAATAATTTGTCATCTGCCCGATGATCCTGATGTGCTTTTTGCAAAAGCTTATTATACAAATACGCTAGGGCAGGAATTATTTACGGTGAGCAGTCTTTACAATGACACATTGTATATTAAGGGTTATAATGACACAGAAGAACACACGGTGCGTGTAGTTGCAGTAAGCAGTCATAAAAAAGAGTCCGCTGCCACTGAAGTTAAGATCGTGCCACTTATTTCTAATATTCAAATTGTAAAAGAAAGCATTGAAATTGCACCGGAATTTGGCGGAGTAAGAATAAGCTGGACCAATCCTGCGGCTGACATCGTATATACCTGGTTGACATATAAAGAAGAAGGAGAAGAAGAAACAGAGCCAATATATTTGTCTTCTTCCCGTGCTAACGAATCAATGATTGTAAGGGGTATGAACACCAATCCCAAAGAGTTTTTTGTGATGGTGGAGGACTTTTACAATAATAAAACGGATAAGGTAACTAAGGGTGAACATATACCAAAATTTGAAGAGGAAATAGATAAATCATTATGGACTTTGGTGGAGAATCTAAGTGTAGATGGTAATGCTTATGAAGGAAAAACAGTAAACATTTGGGATGGTGAGATCGACTATAAGGGTTCTAACGGACAAGGAAGTTACACCATGATTTCAAGGGATAACAACGGAGGCCAGTTAAACTTCCCGCTTGATGTAGTCATTGATTTAGGGCAGGAAGATGCCATCGTTAATCGTTTTACTTTATGGCAACGAGCCTTCTGGTATGGCAACGAAACAGAATACTACTATTACCAGGGTGAGAACTTTAAAGCCTTTCGCCTATATACCAGTGATGATAAAATGAATTGGACGCTCATTGCCGAACACTCTCTTCCCGATCCTAGAGATTCAGAAGGACGTGTACCGGAAGATTTTATTCAGGCTGCTATAGATGGTCATAGCTATGACTTACCTTCACCAGTTAATCTCTCCAGATATTTAAAATTATCTATAACTGAGAATTTTGGGAGTGAGATATATGTGAATTTATCAGAATTAACCCTTTACGGAAGTAATTAATAATATAACACGATGATGAACAAAGTAAAATATGGGATTTTGCCCCTGTTAATGTTATTATTCATAGGGTGCGAAAAGATGGATGATAATTATCAACAGTACATAAGTAATCGAATTTACTCGCCAAAAGTGATAGAGCTAACTGCTAAGGTAGGATATAAAACAGCTTTGTTAGAGTGGACTAACCCAACAGGTGATATCGCAAAAACGATTGAAATTAAATATGATGATGTGGTCATCAAAACAACTGAACTGGTTAGTAACTATCAACTTACCGAATTAGAACTGAAAGGCTACGATATCTCTGTTTTCACCGTTGATCAGAACGGTAATCGTTCGGTGCCTGCCCAGGTGTATATTTTCCCAAGTGGTGAAGAAGATTAGTAATCAAAAAAATAAGCAGAAAAGTATGTATAGAATTTTATTACTCGTTACGCTATTATTGTCGATTCCTGCCATAAAGGCCAATAATGTGAATGGATATTTAAAAGCAGAAGGCACACAGATAGTCAATAATGATGGCAATTTTATCATCCGTGGCCTTGGTCCGGGTGGCTGGATGTTGCAAGAAGGCTACATGTTTGGGACAGCAAATATGGCTGGTACGCAACATGAAATACGAGCCATGCTGGAGGATTTAACAGATAAGGCCACAACAGATTTGTTTTACGACCAGTGGCTGACTAATTTTTTTAAGCAAGAAGATGTGGAGTTAGTCGCCAATTGGGGCTTTAATGCGTTAAGGGTTCCTTTGCACTACAACCTGTTCACACCCCCAATCGAAGATGAGCCTGTACAAGGCGAAATAACTTGGTTGGCCAAAGGTTTTGATATGGTAGACAACCTGTTGAGTTGGTGCGAAGCCAACGATTTATACCTTATACTGGATTTGCATGCAGCACCTGGCGGACAAGGTAAAAATGCAGATATAAGCGACTATGATCCATCTAAACCATCTCTTTGGGAAAGTGAGCTGAACAAGCAAAAGATGGTGGCATTATGGGGTAAACTGGCCGAAAGGTATCATGATAAAACACATATCGGAGGCTATGATCTCCTCAACGAAACCAATTGGGATCTTGATGATACTGGTAATGACAGTGGTTGTACATGTAATGAAAATGCACCCTTACTTGCATTATATGAAGATGTTATCGATGTCATCCGTCAATACGACACCAATCACATCATTTATATTGAAGGCAACTGTTGGGCCAATAATTTCAATGGTTTGCATTCGCTTGCAAGCTATGATGATAATATAGCCTTTAGTTTTCATAAATATTGGAACTACAATAGTCAAAGCGAAATACAGGGACTTCTGAACTTAAGACAAGACCTGAATATTCCGCTTTATCTAGGCGAAACAGGCGAAAACTCCAATACCTGGTTAACTGATATGGTTGAACTATGTGAAAGCCTGAATATTGGCTGGTCAACCTGGGCATATAAGCAAATGGATATTGACGACCCTTTTACCATCGTAAGTGATAAATGGAACGCTATTGTCAATTATACAAATGGCGGTGCCAAACCGAGTAAAGCCACTGCGACTGCAGCCATGGAAGAGATGACAAATAATTTGCTCATTGAGAATTGTATGTTTAACGAGGGTGTTGTTTATGCCCTCACACAATTGCCATATGGAGCAGATTCAAAATCATTTAAAGAGCATAATATTCCGGGCATAATTTACTGTTCGGATTACGATATTGGTTTAGTCAATGAGGCATGGAACGACAAAGGGTATCAAAACTTGAATACTTCAACCAGTATTTATACAGCTCCTAACCAAGGCTATCTGTTTCGCAATGATGGTGTAGATATACAAGCCTGTCTTGACCTTACAAGTAATGGTTACAATGTTGGATGGACAGAAAATGGAGAGTGGCTTAGGTTTACCCTTAATGAAATAACAGAAGGTTATTACGATATAATTTTTAGGGTTGCCTCTCCGCAAAAAGGACAACTGAACTTACTCATCGGTTCAAAATTCATTAGTCCTACCCAGCATATCGAAGTGCCAAATACAAATGGGTACCAGTCATGGTCTGATGTTAAGTACAGTAATGTTTTCATTGGAAAAAATGAGAAGGAAATAAAGCTTTACGTAATTCAGGGTGGCTTCAATCTGAATTATATCAAGTTTGACTTAGTTACCCCAACAACTGTCCCAAAGGAGTTGAAGGCTACAGAGGTACAAATCAAACAAATACCATCTGCGAAGCAAGTGAGTGTATTAATCGATAGCAGTTTCCATAACCAATACTATATCAGTCAAATACAGCTTTTTGATATACATGGACGCAGTGTGGCTTCAAAGCCGGACTTCTTATTGTCCGGTTCTTCTTCAATAACCTTCGAGAAAGCCAACACAAAAGGGATATATATCCTTCAGCTTTATGCTGGAAACACAAAAATAACTCAAAAATTGATTCATCGTTAATTGAACATTTTCTATTATGAATATTATTAAAGTTTTATACCTGGCAATAGCCGGCGCGTTCATTAGTGGATGTGCGAGTTCGTCACCCGATGCGGTTGAGCGCATACCATTTGTTGAGCAGCTTATTAGGCAAATGACCATTGAAGAGAAAGTTGGGCAAACGGCTCAAATAACGCTGGATGTTATCACTAAAGGTGATAGCCCGTATTCAAGCTATGAGCCCTTACAAATGGACAGTGGGCTAATTGAAGAAGCGGTTGCAAAATACCATGTGGGATCCGTATTAAACACAGCTAACAACAGAGCCCGGGACATGCAAACCTGGCATCATGTTGTTTCTTCGATACAAAAAGTGGCCACTGAAAAAACGCGATTAAAAATACCCACCCTATACGGTATCGATGCTATTCATGGTGCCACATACATTGCCGAAGCAACCATGTTTCCACAGCAAATTGCACAAGCTGCCACATGGAACCGGGATTTAGTTTATCAGGCAGCTAAAGCAACAGCTGCCGAAACACGTGCCTGTAATATCCCATGGAACTTTTCACCGGCGTTAGATTTAGGAACTGATGCACGTTGGCCACGAATGTGGGAAACTTTTGGTGAAGACCCTTATTTAATTTCGGAGATGGGGGCAGAGGTAATAAAAGGTTATCAGGGAAAACAGCTTAATTGCTCAACAAGTGTTGCTGCCTGCTTGAAACATTTTATTGGATATTCAACCTTAGCATCTTCCGGAAAAGATCGTACACCATCCGAAATATCTGAAATTTCATTGCGCGAATATCATCTGCCTTCATTTCAAAAAGCGGTGGAAGCTGGTGCGGCTTCAGTTATGATCAATTCAGGATTAATTAATGGAATTCCTGTACACAGTAGTTATGATATAATTACCGGTTTACTAAAAAATGAATTGGGATTCAATGGTTTGGTTGTAACAGATTGGGCCGATATTGAAAATCTTCATAATCGAGATAAAGTGGCATCCTCTCATAAAGAAGCCATTATGCTTGCTTTCAATGCAGGTGTTGATATGTCGATGATTCCTTATAACTATGTGCAGTATTGCGAATTACTTGTTGAGCTGGTGAATGAAGGACAGGTTAGTACAGAGCGCTTAGATGATGCAGTAAGACGTATTCTAAACCTCAAATATAAGCTTGGTCTTTTTGAAAATCCGCTTGTAAAACCGAATTCGGATGTGTTTAGTAAAACGCATAAAAAGATAGCGTATACCGCTGCATCAGAGGCAATAACTCTGTTAAAAAATGAAGCGAATGTATTGCCGCTTTCAAAAACTAGTAAGATTCTGATTGCCGGCCCTAATGCAAATAGTATGCGAACCGTTAATGGCGGGTGGAGCTACTCTTGGCAAGGCGAAAAGGTTGAGGAGTTTGCGAAGGATTATAACACCATCTTAGAAGCCGTTGAAAACAAATTTGGGAAAAACAATGTCATTCACGTGCCGGGTGTAGAATATGATATGCATGGGCGAACTTATGTGGATGAGCACCGGGTTAACATTGATGCGGCTGTTGAAGCTGCAAAGAATGTGGATGTCGTAATTCTTTGCCTTGGTGAAAACACTTACACTGAAAAACCTGGTGACTTACACGACTTGATGATTTCTGAGAATCAGGAAAAGTTAGCCATTGAACTGGGTAAAACGGGTAAACCAATAGTGCTGGTACTCAATGAGGGACGTCCACGGATTATAAGGAGGTTTGCTGATAGCATGGATGCCATTATCCAAACCTATTTGAGCGGCAATCACACGGGTGATGCTCTGGCCGATATCTTGACAGGTGAAGTAAATCCTTCAGGAAAATTGCCTTATACCTATCCTATGTTCAGTAATTCTTTGGGTACGTATTACCATAAGCATAGTGAAGAGAGCAAAACACCGGAAGGCATGTATAACTACGAGGGCGGATTTTATCCCCAGTTTAATTTCGGGCATGGCTTGAGTTATACTTCTTTTGCTTATTCCAATCTTCAGGTTTCTCAAAAAGAGTTTGATAATAGCACTGTGTTATCCGTAAGTGTGGATGTGGAGAATATAGGGGAAATGGCAGGCAAAGAGGTTGTTATGCTATTTTCATCCGACTTGTATGCTTCTATTGCTCCTGATGTGAAACGCCTGCGGCGCTTTGATAAAGTTCTTTTAAACCCTGGAGAAACAAAGACTGTCACCTTCTCAATTACAGCCAACGACTTGTCATTTATTAATGCTCAAGGAAAAAGAGTAACTGAACCTGGTGAATTTGAATTAACCATTGCTAATCAAGCAATGACAATTAAGCTAATTAAATAACTTACTTTTCACTTAAAACAAATACTATGGCACATGTTAAAAATTTACTTTTATCAGCCTTACTAATAGGCTTTAGTCTTTCTGCTTTTGCGCAGGATGTAACATTATTAAATTTTGAATCCGATGATCTAAACATGGGAGGTTGGAATGGCGTTGAAGTACAACGTGTTTCAACCTCAGATATCCCCGCAGGTAATTCATCTGCATATGCTATTGAGTACTCTCATCCTGGAAATAATTGGTGGGGAGGTGCATATTTTAACAACCTTGCCGAAAAGATTGACATAACCGTAACTCCTTTTGTGAAATTCAAAATTTATTCAAGTAGTCCGGTCTTTGTTCAAGCTAAGCTCGAAGGAGGTGACAATGGAAATAATTATGAACGCGGCTATCAGCTTTCAAGCGATGAACTTAACCAATGGACTGAAGTTGTATTTAATTTCGGTACTGTTACGGATGACAATAATTATGGTACGGTCGTTATTTGGATTGACGGACCACAAAATTATGCAATGGCCGGATCAAAATTTTATGTGGATGACATTGTAAAAACAAGCACAGCTCCTGCCGGGAGTATAAGTTTCCTGCCTTCTGATAACGCTATGGTATATTCTGCTCCTTCAAAGTTACAACTAGGCTCTTATACCTACAAGTTGCAAAAAAACGGGGTTGATATTACAAATGCCGACCTGAATGGCGCGCTATACTTAAAGAATAGCTTAAATAGCGACATTCCTTTTACAGCAGAGCTTAACGAAGGCGATCAGACAAATAAGTTCTTCTCTAGTATTTCAATTACTCCATCAATTGGTTTGATGGACGGGACTTATACCTTTGGTATTATTGATAATATATTAACCTATGCCGATGGTTCATCAACTGCCGTTAATGGAAGTGAAGCTTCTTTTACAATTGACTCTGATGGTTATGGAGTATTGAGTATGTATGAAGATTTTGATTCCAATTCAAAAACGATTGTTGTAGACGCGGTGGAGGGAACAGTCTCAGAAGTGGCTAACCCTAGTGGAGCCGGTACGGTGGCCATGTTTAACAAAGGCGATAATGATTGGGGAAGAATTCATTATGAACTCAATAGACCGGTTGATTTAACCGCAGAAAAAGTATTCAGCTTTGATGTTTATCATAGCGCAAGTGCCGATTTTAGGTTTAAGCTTTCTGCAATAAAAGATGACGGTGGCGTATCTAAAGAAATAAATGTGGCATATACAACACCTGGTGCCTGGCAAACTTTAACGGTTGATTTGTCGGATGTGTCATTTGTTGATGTTAACTTCAATCATATTCTTATATACCCTCTTGAAGCCGAAACCAAAAATGCAGATATCTATTTTGATAATTTGCAAGGACCAGCATTTCAGACAGGCACGATAAGCTATTCCCCGGCTGATGGTGCTTCTGAAGTGAATGGCTTTAAAGATAAATTAACCATTAAGTCAAATGTTAAATTGGTTAATGCAGATGGATCTGATATTACAGATTTGTCATCGGTAGCTTACATGTACGAAGGAGCTAATGAATTTACAGATTTTGAGGTCGACGTTAACAATGATAAGACCCTTATCACATTTACGTTAACAAAGTTACCCATGAATATTTCAACCCCATATACATTTGGTGTTAACGCTAATGCGCTTAAATTCCATGATGAGGTTGGCACTTTAGCTAGTTTAGAAAGTACATTTACTTCTAATGCTATAAATCCACCAAGTACAATCGTTTACTCTGATTACGAAACTGTTGAGCTTATTAATTTTACTAGTTGGAACAATTCAACAACATTTGAGAAAGTAACTAACCCGTCTAAGGATGCAGTAAATGGATCAGACAATGTTGGGACCTATATACATGGTGGTGGTGATGCCGGTATTGGCGATGATTTACCTGAAAATGTAAATTTTGTTTCCACACCGTATTTCCGAATGAAAGTTTGGTCGGCAAAATCGGCATTAGTTAAGCTCAAACTTGAGAATAATCCGGATTGGGGGACAAACAGAGAGTTAAGCGTTCAACTCAAACCTGAGCAAACAGGAAAATGGACTGAGTTATTCTTTGATTTTTCGGGAACAGAGTTTACTAACTTAAATAAAATAGTTCTTACAATAGATCCTTCAAGCACTTTTTACGCTAGTGGTGATAAAATATATTTTGATGATATTGAAGCGAGTAATACTCCGCCAGAAATTGTAATAGAGTCTTACCCTTCCAATAACGAGATGGATGTATCACTTATTGGCACATACTATATCAAAACAAACTTAAGTTTTGACCTGCCTGGAAGTGCAAAATTAACGAGTGATAATTTAGGGGACTATTGGAAATTAAGAAAGGGCAATAGCACAGGGGTTGAAGTTTCTGCAACAGTGGATTTTGATACGGAACAGAACATGCTGAAACTAACGCCTTTAACCTTATTAGATCCCAACGCTACCTATTGGCTGGGCGTGCCGGATGGCGACTTAAGTTATTCATCGGGCGATGTTGTAAATGGTTTTAATATCACTTTCACAACTGGTGTAGAACCTGTATTTACAATGTATAATGACTTTGATGGTACTGATTTAACAACTACCGTTGAAGGTATGGGAGATCCCGCCGGAGCATTAAATCCTGGACAACTAAACCCTGATGGCTCATTTTCTTTTGTAGCTCAATGGGATAAAGGAACCAGCTGGAGTGGATGGGAACGCTTACATGTTGAGTTAAGCAAAGCGATTGATTTTACAACGGGTAATGTAATATCAATTAAAATATATTCGCCAAAAGAAACTTATGTGAGATTAAAGGTGGGTACCGAAAAGGATAATGATGGCGGTATTTACAAGGAAACTGATGCGCAAGTCACCACTGTAGATGGCTGGCAAACGCTTTACTTTGGTATGGGCGAAATGCCTTCAAATACTTATTCACATTTGTTTATTTATATAGATGGAGGTATCGAAGATGCTCAAACTTATTATATCGATGATATCAAAGGTCCTGAGCTTAAAGAGGCCACTGCTATAGATGAAGCTACAGGTATGGAGGAATTATCAATTAGTCCGAATCCGGCAACCACTTACATTAAAATTAATAATGTAGATAATGAAATGGTTGAAATATACAACGTTTCAGGGGTGCTGGTTAAACAGGTTCTTAATTCCAATACCATAATTAACATTGATGATTTAGAAACAGGTCTTTATTTTGTCAAAGTTGGTGATATGGTTAGTAAACTAATTAAAAAATAATAAACAATCTTCATCATTGATTCAGAGGGTATTTACGAAAGTAAATACTCTCTTTTTTTTCATGCGTGGAATTTGATACGGTTAGTAGCCAAAGAGTTTTTTTCGAAATATAATTTGGTGCGCAAACTTACTGGGAGGTTGTAATGGAATTAATACAACATCTTTTGTATCGTTTTTTTATTATTGACGTACAAAAAGCTAAACAAAGTGCCATTGCATGTTGTAATAAATCTTAACCTTATGAGAAGTAATTCTAAGGCAACAGCCTTCAACCAGAAAATAACGGATCTGGCTATTATACTTATGCTAATATTGGTAATACCTTTGTTGGTGTATGTTAATTTTATTAGTCCACGTGTAGGCGTGTATCCTTCAATCTCCATAATTTCAAACTACATATTATTAGGTATTTTTCTGGGTATTATACCGCTATTTAAAATCACTCCTTATGCCGTTAAACGGAGCTTCTTGTTTGTTTTATTGTATTATTTGGGTATAAAATCATTGCTTCTTTCCAATACGGAATTTGTGTATACTGTATTTGTTTTGCTTACCAGTTATACTTTACTTACTTCAAATACTAAAACATCATTTTTAGTTGTCAGCAGTGTTATTGTTGGTTACGTGCTGGTACCCATACTTACCTACTATAAAATAATTCATTTTTATTTCGACCCGGTCATTTTTCATACTGATGTGCAGTCAATAGCGATTCGGGCATTTGAATCCATCATTGGCATTTCTTTTATGGCTGGTTTGATATATTTTGTTTTTAAAAATAACAATAACAATATCGCCTTGCTCGAAAAAAGAGTTATGGAAACCAATTTACTAAATGCTGCACTTCTGCGCGAAGTAAGCCAGAGAAAAAAAGCCGAATTGGCCGCAGCAGAACATGCTCATAACTACCTTACGTTATATAACAACAGCTACGATGGTTATATGATATGTTCAGATGATTATGCTATTACCCGAATTAATCAGGCCGTTTCTAATTTATCAGGCTACTCCGATAAAGATTTAGTTGGCGTTAGCGTATTTGATTTTATAGGAGAAGAATATAAAGAAGTGTTCAGAATACGCAAACAAAGTAGGCAGATGGGCGAAGAGCTTTCGGACTTTGTAGTTGAAGTTAAAACCAAAGCTGCTAAAAGACTCGTATTGCAGGTGCAAGTTGTGACGATAAACCAGGATTTTGAGCACACCTATTTATTGGTATTGAAGGATGTAACCCGACAGACTATCGCTTCGGAACAATTACATAGAAGTGAAGAGTTATACCGTAATCTATTTGAACAAACAAACGATTCTATCCTTATTATGGAGGGCGATAAGTTGGTGGATTATAATTTGAAAGCGCAAGAGGTATATCCCAAAATAAAAACAAAACAAATCGGTATTCCTTATACAAATGCCTATGCTAAGTCGGATGATTTAAATAGAACGGTAGATTTACCTACCCGAATTGCGCTGGCATTGCAGGGTAAATCACAGACTTTTGAATGGATCCACACTAACGAACACGTAGATGCGCCAATTTATACATTGGTAAATATAAAAGTCTTAAATAAATTGGGTGATAAGTATTATATGGTGGTCGAAAAAGACATAACCGAACGAAAAAAGAATCAGAATTTGGTTTTAAATTCAATTATACAAACCGAAGAGAACGAAAGAAAACGTATATCATCCGATTTGCACGATGGAATTGGACCTATTTTGACTACCATTAAATTATACGCACAAGCCTTGATTGATGAAACCATTCCAAACAAACAAGATATTATTAAAGTGAGGTTGTTGGATCTTGTGGAAGAAGCTGTTAACAGTACATCCGAAATTGCATTTAATATAAGTCCACACATATTGGTGAACTATGGCGTAGTGACGGCGGTCGAGTCGTTTATTAAAAAATTCAATCTAACAGGTAAGCTAACGGTGGATTTTTCGCATAATGATATCGGTCGTATTGAAGAGAATAAGGAAATTACTATTTATAGGCTTTTTACCGAGCTTTTTAATAATACTTTAAAGCATGGACATGCCAACCATGTTACTTTTAAAATTACCGAATCGCAAAATAGTATTAACTTGTATTACAAGGACGATGGAGTTGGTTTTAATCCCGAAGAGGTTACTTTTTCCAAATCAGGTATGGGACTGTGGAACTTAGAAAGCCGTATTCAGTCGTTTAATGGCCAATTTATAATTAACACAGAGCCCAATAAAGGTGTTGAAGTTAAGATTAGGATTCCAAAAGACGAAAACGTATGATTAAAGTAGCTGTTGTTGACGACCATGAACTTTTTCGCGAAGGATTAGTGCTTGTGCTAAATCAGATAGATAACATTCAGATTGTGGCCGATTTTGACTCCGGCAATGCATTTCTACAATCTCTTAACGATTTGGATTTGGATATTGTATTGATGGACATAAAGATGGATGGATTCAGCGGTATTGAAACCACCATTAAGGCCAAAGCTTCCAAACCCAACTTAAAAATTATTGCCGTAACCATGTTTGTCGAAGATTCCTATTATTTGCAAATGATTAATGCCGGAGCCCACGGTTTTGTATTAAAAAAAGCAGGAAAATACGAGCTGGCACAGGCTATTACCGAAGTGCATAAGGGTGGCAATTACTTTTCGCAGGAAATATTGCAAAAAATGGCGTTCAAAGCCATTAACACCGAAATGCATCCTGAAGAACAACTGACTGCACGCGAAACAGAAGTACTACAGCTAATTTGCAAAGGACTATCAACAAAAGAAATCGGTGAAAAACTTTTTATTAGCCAAAAAACAGTTGAAGTGCATCGCGCTAATCTATTGCGTAAAACCGATTGCAAAAACGTGGCTCAACTTGTAATATGGTCTCTAAAGAACAACTACAGTTCTTTATAAAAACTGGCTCTTTAGGATTTTAATGGCTTTACCACAAAGTGGTAAAATATGAATAGCCATGGGTAATACCCAGGGTAAATTCAGATTAGGAAAATGAACTCCAAAGCGGGTTCAATATTTATTTTTGAATAGATGCGTTACCCACTAAAATCCATATAGCACCTAAAAACTCTACCCAAAGCATACCATAGATGCCCGAAAAAACTTTTCTAATTATAACAAAAATACCTACACGCTTCATATCTGTTGTGCTCTAAGGGTTTTCCCTTAAATAAATTAGGTAATTATATACTTCAATATACCCATTGCCCCCATTTCAGCTTTAAACTGACACCCTCATCTTTGTAACTTAAATGACAAAGATGAATAAGCGTTTAAAAATAATAATTGTTGACGACAATACTAGGTTTCGAGAAGGACTCCGATTTTTCATTGAAAACCATACCAACTGGATTATAATTCAAGAAGAAGCGTCGGGCATGGATTTTCTGCAAAGAGATTTTTCTCAACTCCCCGATATCATTTTTATAGATCTTAATATGCCCATAATCAATGGGGTGGATACTATTTATAAATTCTTTTCAAAACACGCCTCTTTGCCCATAAAAGTAATTGCCACAACCATGTATCGGGATGAATTTCAGCTTCAAAAACTCATTGAGGTAGGATTTTCGGGCTTCGTATTAAAGAAAGATATATACAATAACCTTACGGAAGCCGTCGAAAAAGTAATGCAAGGCGGTGTGTATTTTCACAAGTACATTAAAAAAGCAATTTATTAATTAAAACTTAAACAATGAAAACAAGCAAAACAAGTTTAATGATGATTATCGTGCTCACTCTGTTCATAGCAACAAGTGTTAAAGCACAAGGCGATTGGGAACCACAAAAAAGATTTACAGGTTATGTTTCGTCCGAGTTTAACTATTTTAATAAATTACAGGGCTACGATAACGAATATGGCGTAGCACTTTCGGAGGCCGGTTTTTTAGCCAGTTACCAACCGCGCAAGGATGTGATGTTTAAAATGGTATTTGTATATCGACCTGATTTCGCTATCGACCAGATGATTAACGAGGCTAATGTGCAATATTCGTTAAGCGATCGCCTAAAGGTTAAGGTTGGACGTTTTCTTACGCCACTAAGCCCAATGAATACCTATTATTATGCACCCGTAAATACCAGTGCAACCTTACCTGTATTGGTTTCTAACCATGAGTTTTTTCCTCTTAACATGGATGCCCTCTCCATTAATGGAAGCTTGGGTAACGATTATAAATTCAGCTATGAATTGTTTGCCGGAGGATACCACAATACCACTTGGATGACAACAGGTGCAGTCGGCTTTTTTGGCGATGAGGTTGCCTATTACAAACAACAAATTGGTAGCCCTTACACCATTGATGGTAGCTATAGTGGAACCCACAACTTGGCAGTAGGTGGTAACGTGCGTTTTTCATATCTTGACTATGTTAAAATTGGCATGAGTGTTTTTAATCCCAAAACGGAAACGATGCCTATATATGTGTCTGCCTACGATATTGTTCAAAATTTAGAGTCAGAAAAATTGACTTACGGACTGGATCTTAAATTGACTTTAAACAATACCCGATTGACTGGTGAAATATGGAACTCAGACCTGAAAATTGATGGTGACTATATCGACCTGAATGGCTCATTCGTTGAGCTAAGTCAAACAATAGGCAAGCTAACCCCATTTGTACGATATGAAGATCAAACAACTAATGACATTGAATTTCAGCGATATACAGTTGGTGCGATGTTTAAACCAACCTTCGAAACGACTTTTAAAATGGAATATCTGCACTACAGCCACGAAGTGCAAGATATCGACGGACTGGTTGTGTCACTGATTTATTCGTTTTAATGTTTGATTTATATTAATTTAAAAGAGATAAACGATGAAAAAGATTTTAGTACTATTTATAATAATTGCCGTAGCTGCCACTTATAGTGTATCGGCACAGTCATATAAAGTAATTGTCAATAATGCCAATAATACTGAATCCGTTAGTAAAAAGGATTTGGCTATGGTTTACTTAAAGAAAAAGAAGAGGTGGGAAAACAAAACCGCAATTGTTCCTATCGATCAGCAGGTAAACGCCAATGTAAGAGAGTATTTTTCAAAAGAAGTTTTTAACAAAGATGTAGCCGCTATTCGCAGCTATTGGCAGAGTGCCAGTTTTTCGGGAATGGAAACTGCTCCAGTTGAAAAAATTTCGGATAAAGAAGTTATTGACTATGTTAAAAACAATGAAGGAGCAATCGGTTATGTGGCTTCTTCTGCAACTACATCTGGCGTTAAAGTGCTGGCAATAAAAGAATAATTGTCAATAATATGGATTGAACATACTGTATTCAAGACCATAAGACCAAGACAACAAAAAAGGCTGTTCATTTATTTGGACAGTTTTTTTATTTTTTTACTTGGTATCTTAAGGCCAAAGTAAAATGGATTTTACTTTGGACGTTTCTAAAGGTGCCTTCGGTTATTCTTGGGGATTCAATATCAAGTTCGCTTCGATGGTAAATGTATTTTAGTGCTACATCAGCAAGTATCTGTTCTGCAAGCTTGATAGAATAGCCACCTGCAATTCCAAATCCATAAACTAAACCACTTGTTTTATTCGATTTGTTAAGGTAGTAGCCACTCCCGGAAGAAACTGTAAATACCTCATTGGCTTCCATATTATACAGAGATGTGCCTATATCTAATTGACCTTGCAGAAATAAACCTTTATGCAAATAACTACGAATTGAAGGATAAAACACGAAAGAATTATCCGTAACCTCATGAAAAATATGGTCTTCCATGTTTTTGTTGACGTATAACCACTCGATTCCCCCACCAAGTAAAAACCTTTCGGATAGATAAAACAGAATACTTGGAGATAGATTTAAACTAAAATTAGTGTGATTTAACGAGCTCACATTGTAATCAAGGTCTTGATTGATACCTATTTTCGTATCGCCTAAAGTAGGTGTCAAAATTGCCGGCTTTATTATTTAAATAAAAACCTCCTACTTCGCCTCCAAGTAATATTTTTTTTTCCTGAGAGTAACTACTAATAGATAAGAAGATCAACGATAAAAAAATGAACTTAATTCTTAGCTTGTAATAAAAACTAAAGCGTTCCATATTCCTTGGATTTTAATTATAGATACGATCAAATCTCACTCTCTAAAACTAACTTTAATTTGTGAATGTTACGATACCTGTATAATAAATTGCGGTATTAATTAAACCATACCCTACCAAAAACCCTCATTATTTATCCTACCTCATTAGTATAATTAATTTTTGTTAATATTTGTTGAACATTATTTAAGCTTGTGCCTTGTTTATTGTGACAACAAAATTTTATGGTTCGTTTTTTTTTGTAAATTGTTGGTGATTATTTAACGTGCGTTAACGGATTATCTTTAAAACCTTGATTTAACATGAAGATATTTTCTTGTATTACACCTGTAAATATCAGGTTTGTTTTAATAGCTTCCCTGTTGTGTTCTTTCTCCTTATATGCCTTTTCATCCGAAAGCGGACAGCCCTTCAGCCAATCCGACGAATTTAATTCGATGATGGGCGAACGCCTCTTTAATGGATTAATTACTACAGGCGAAAATACCCCTTCGTGTATTTCCTGTCATGCCAAATTTACAGGCGATGAGATGAATTGGAATCCTACGGCCATGGAGATTGCCAGTGCTGTGGACAGGCTTGATTTTGATGAATTCAAAAGCATTGTAAATAGCCCCGCCGATGGCTTTATTGCCAAAGTGCACAAAGGTTATGATTTAAACGACGATCAAATTGCGCAAGTAAGATTTTACTTAAAGACATTGGGAGCAGAGGGTATTGGCGAAAAACCCAGAAACTATCCTCAGCTCATGTTGTTTGTTCTTTTGGGTCTACTTATGGCACTGGCACTTATCGATTTGATTTTTACAAAAATAGTGCGCTATAAAATGGTGCACATCCTCATTATACTTATCGGCATTACCATACATCTAAAAATGGCGTATGCAGGGGCTGCTGGTTTGGGCCGGAGTCAAGGATATATGCCCGACCAGCCCATTAAGTTTTCGCACAAGGTACATGCAGGTGCCAACAAAATTGATTGTATGTACTGCCACTTTAGTGCCGAAAAAAGTAAATCGGCCGGAATACCTGGTCCAGGCTTATGTATGAACTGCCATATGATAGTGCGCGAAGGAAGCCATTCGGGAAAATCCGAAATAGCCAAACTTATAAAACACTACGAAGAAGGAACCGACATTGAATGGGTGCGCGTGCACAATCTACCCGCCCATGTATTTTTTAGCCACGCCCAGCACGTTAACGCCGGCAAAATAGATTGTAACCAGTGCCACGGTGCAGTGGAGGAAATGGATATTCTGAAACAGGAAAACGACCTGTCGATGGGATGGTGCCTCGATTGCCACCGAACTACCAACGTACAGTTTGCCAACGATTATTATTCAATTTACGATAAATACCATAGCGAGCTGGCTCAAGGAGTACGCGATTCTATAAAGGCTGCCGACATCGGTGCCAACGATTGCATGAAGTGTCACTATTAATAGCTTGTGCTAACGTCTTAGTTTTCAATGAATAACCATACATATTGTTCGAATGAAAAAATATTGGAAAAGCATAGAAGAATATAAAGAAGAGGTAAAAGATGATCATGCCCACTTGCCCAATAAAATACAAGCCAGCGAAGCCTTGAAAGCTTCGCGAAGAGATTTTTTGAAGTATTTTGGTTTTAGTGTGGCCTCGGCTGCGGTGCTGGCCAGTTGCGAGCGTCCGGTAAAAAAAGCCATTCCGCTTTTAATTCAACCCGAAGAAGTTCGCCCCGGCATTGCCAGTTATTACGCCTCAACTTTTTATGTGGGCAGCGAGGCAGTGCCCATACTCGTAAAAGTGCGCGATGGGCGTCCTATAAAAATTGAGGGCAACGAGTCCAGCGTGATGACGCACGGAGGAACTTCTGCTCAGGTACAGGCTTCGTTATTGGGCTTGTACGATGAGTCCAGACCTAAAAACCCTACCTTTAATAAGGAAATAATAACCTGGGACAAAGCCAATACCGATATTAAACAGGCGCTGGATACCTTGCCAGCAGATAAAGAAGTAGTGCTATTAACAGCCACCGTTATTAGCCCTTCGCAAAAAGCCCTTATCGATAAACTAAAAATAAAATATCCCAAGCTAAAACAAGTTACTTTAGATGCTTATTCCTATTCAGGAATGAGAGAAGCCTATGCTGATATGGTTGGAGAAGCCATCATTCCAACTTTTAGGTTTGATAAGGCAGAGGTAATAGTTTCGTTTGGTGCCGACTTTTTAGGAACTTGGCTACTACCTACGGTTTTCACCAATCAATATGTGCAAAACAGAAAACTGGAAGATGGGCAAAAAAAATTGTCCAAACATATTCATTTCGAAGGTTTTATGTCGCTTAGCGGCTCCAATGCCGATGAACGGTTTGTAATCAAACCATCAGAGGAAGGTAAATATGTTTTGTCACTTTATAACGAGGTGGCAAAATCTCAGGGCTTACCAACTTTGGATACAGGCGGTTTTGAAACAGAGGTTAAAGAGTTTGCACAGCAATTACTTGCTGCCAAATCGGCCTCTTTGGTGGTTTCGGGATCCAATGATAAAAACGTTCAGTTGCTTGCTGCAGGCATTAACAACATGCTAGGTTCCTATGGCAGAACCATCGATATTAATCAAGATATTCATCTTTACCAAGGTGATGACAATGCCCTGTTACAATTAGTAAAAAGCTGCAAGCAAGGTAACGTAGGTGCTTTAATTTGTTTAGAGTCGAATCCGGCCTACAATATGGTCGATACCGAATCTTTCAAGGATGCCATCAAACAAGTGGGGCTTACCGTTAATATTACCGCGCAAAACGACGAAACCAGCCCTTTGTGCAACTATGTACTGCCATCCAGTCATTTCCTCGAATCCTGGGGCGATGCCGAAACCGTTGCTGGCATGTTAAGTTTAACGCAACCAGTCATACGGCCAATATACAATACCTTGGATACCAACCAAATATTGCTGAATTTATTGGGCGAGGACATCAGTTCCTACGATTACCTGTATCAGTATTGGCAAAAAAATATTATACCCCAATCATCAGACGACAATCCGTTTATATCCACCTGGAAAGTTACTTTGAGTGCGGGCTTATTGTCTGTTCCAATTAATAAGGGGGCAAAATCAATTTTAAATCCCAATCTTTCGTCGGCTGCATCAAAAGTGAGCTCCGATAAGAATACGGATGGGTTAGAGCTAATCGCCTATCAATCCGTTCCCGTGGGCGACGGCAAAATGGCTAACAACCCTTGGCTACAGGAACTTCCCGATCCGGTTTCCCGCGTTTGCTGGGATAATTATTTTTCCGTTTCGCCAACTTTAGCTGAGGAAAAAGGATGGAAGCAAGGAGATGTTATTTCCATAGCGGGAATTGAGCTACCTGTATTTGTGCAACCCGGCAACCACCATCAGGTTATCAGTGTGGCGCTGGGATACGGACGAACCATGGAAGGTCCCGAACCTGAAGTGATAGGTAAAGATGTTAAACCACTTTTTGTATCAAAAGACACAGGCAATACATCGCACATTAAATATCATACGGGTATTGCCGATATAAAAAACACAGGACGCACTTACGAACTGGCTACTACACAAAGCCATCATTCTATGGAGGGCAGAGCCATTGTTAGAGAGACTTCGTTGAGCGAATATCTAAAAGATCCGGCTTCGGGTAATGAGATGCACGCAGAAATAGAAAAGCTGCATACCACCTTATATAACAAACACGAGTACAAGGGCCATCATTGGGCTATGTTTATCGATTTGAATTCGTGCACAGGCTGTAACGCATGTGTAGTGGCTTGTAACGTTGAAAATAATGTGCCTGTTGTAGGTCGTAACGAGGTACGCCGCTCGCACGAGATGCATTGGTTGCGCATAGACCGTTATTACACAGAAGCACCCAACGATCCAAGCAGCCTTCGTGTAGTTCGTCAGCCCGTTATGTGTCAGCATTGCGACAATGCACCCTGCGAAAATGTTTGCCCCGTGGCTGCAACCAACCATAGCTCCGAAGGTATCAACCAGATGGCTTATAACCGCTGTATAGGAACCCGTTATTGTAACAATAACTGCCCGTACAAAGTGCGCCGTTTCAATTGGTACGATTATAATGGAGCCGATTCTATCCCATATAACCGCAAAGATCCAGCAGGCATGTCAACCGACCTCAAGCGTTTGGTGCTCAACCCAGATGTAACGGTGCGAGCCAAAGGAGTTATCGAAAAATGTTCGTTCTGTATTCAGCGTATCCAAGAGAAGAAACTGGATGCGAAAAAAGCAGGCGAACCCTTACGCGACGGAGCAATACAAACCGCCTGTCAGCAAGGCTGCCCTGCCAAGGCCATTACTTTTGGCGATATGAACGACCAAAACAGTGTGGTAAGCAAAATGATGAAAGACCCGCGGAGGTATCATTTATTGGAAGAATTGCATACCCTACCCAGTGTGGCTTATCTTACCAAAGTAAGAAATATTGAAGAAGAATTAAATGCAGTACCCGAACATAAAACGCATAGCTAATGTACATATCACCAATAAGGGAGCCTTTGGTTACCGGGGCAAAGAGTTATAAACAGGTAACGGATGATATTATAAAGCCAATGGAAGGCAAACCCGGTGTTTTTTGGTATGCCGGCATAACCTTGGCTTTAATTGCATTGGGTTTAGGCGGTTTTGCCATGTATATTACCGTATGGGAGGGTATTGGCTCCTGGAACCTGAACAGAACCGTAGGTTGGGGCTGGGATATCACCAACTTTGTATGGTGGGTGGGTATCGGTCATGCTGGTACTTTTATCTCGGCCATATTGCTTTTGTTTCGGCAAAAGTGGCGCACCAGCATCAACCGTAGCGCCGAGGCCATGACTATCTTCGCTGTGATGTGTGCCGGACTGTTTCCGCTGATACACATGGGCCGTCCCGCATTGGCTTTCTTTGTTTTCCCATACCCCAACACCCGCGATTTATGGGTCAACTTTAATTCTCCCTTATTCTGGGACGTAATTGCCATATCCACCTATCTTACGGTTTCGGTGTTATTTTGGTACATGGGACTGATACCCGACATTGCAACGGTACGCGACAGGATGAAAAAGGGAATTGGTAAAAAAATATATGGTCTGCTAAGCTTCGGATGGACAGGCTCTGCCCGTCATTGGTCGCGCCACGAATCCATGAGTTTGATACTGGCCGGATTGGCAGCTCCTCTGGTACTTTCGGTACATACCATTGTTAGTATGGACTTTGCAACTTCCGTTATACCGGGATGGCATACCACCATCTTCCCACCCTATTTTGTGTCGGGGGCTGTTTTTTCGGGCTTTGCCATGGTACTCACGCTTATGATTATCACACGGAAAGCACTGAACCTCCAAAACTACATCACGGTGGGTCATGTGGAGTCGATGAACAAAGTAATTATCGCCACTGGATCTATTGTGGGCATAGCCTATATCACAGAATTCTTTATGGCCTGGTACTCAGGGAGCGTGTATGAGCAGTATGCTTTTGTTAATCGGGCTTTTGGGCCTTATTGGTGGGCTTACTGGATTATGATGACCTGTAACGTGATTACACCTCAGCTCTTCTGGTTCAAGAAGATACGGCGTAATCTGGCAGCTACCTTTGTGATATCTATTTTTATAAA
>JAGXIP010000221.1 GCA_024635585.1 Saccharicrinis sp.
CTATTGATACTTGGATTAAAAGAGAAGCCGATATATTCAATAGCCTTAGCTTTGCCATTCAATTGGACACGCAAAAAAAATACTACCTTGCTAATAAATAGGTCAAATTATACATTCCATAAAAGAACCTGAGCTGTAACAGCAAATTAATACTGTTCGAAAGTGATTTAGTAATTATTTTGGTTCGAAAGAATACTAAGTTTGAAATCCCATACATTCAAGTAACTGATGCTATATCAGATATTTGTAGGGCTTGGGCAACTACCAAAGCCAATGCAGATAGATTGCACCCTTTGGAATTAAAAGTATGTGACCCTGAAGAAAACTCTTATACTATTCAAAATTGGAATAGCTCTAAGCACCTCAAAGGTTGCTCCGGTTCTGGGATAATATCGGAAGATAGGCCATTATTATATGGTTTTATTATGCAACACTCAACGGAAGAACTACAAGGCGGTTATATTGATGCTGTTGATATTTCTTTTGAGCAAATAAATAACAAACTCTATAATCATAAGCTCGAAGTTTTATCTACAATAGATAATAAAAAGAAACGTATTGTAAGGAATCAAATAGTTGTGGACATCATTGATGTTACAATTAATGAGGTTAAGATGGATTTGCAACTTGCCAGAAACAGAGTCATCTGTGATACATATGATGATTGGTTTCACGACCCATTAAATTTCATTGATTTATCTCATGAAGATTTTTTGTTTGAGTATTTCAATGAGTGTTTTAACGATGAATATAAAGTTTCAGAAGCAGAGGTTTACTATTTGCCTAAAAAGTCTTTTACATTAAGAAAAGCTATGATTATTCCTTATGCCGATAGGGTCTTTTATGCTGCATTAGTTGAAGTTGTAGGAAATCGTATAGATGACGCACTTTCACCATTTGTTTTTTCAGCCCGATACAATAACAAAAAGCATAATGGGTTAATGATTTCCGGAGTTGAACAATGGAAAAAAATGCAGTATTTATTAAAGGAATATTCTTTGAAATATAAATACGTTATTGAAATTGACATCCTGAACTTTTATGATAATATTGACATTGAACTTTTGGGGAAGAAAATATCAGCCGTTTGCGTAACCCCTAATGAGCGAAATGCTTCCAAAGAATTAGTGAAAGTTCTTAAAACCTTCGCAGGAAACAAATCCATTGGCATTCCTCAGAATAATGATGTATCTTCTTTATTAGCAACATTTTATTTAAATCAAGTTGATGCATATATGCGACATCATGTTCCAATATATGTTAGGTTCATGGATGACATACGAATTTTCTGTAATGATAAGTATGAAGCGAGAAGGTATTTAACATTAATTGAAAAGGAGCTTCGAAGAATAAATCTATCTCTTAATGGGCAAAAAACGAAAATAGTAAACCTCAAACCTAGAATAAAAAAGGAAAAGGAGGAGATAACTGAGTCATATCGAAAGCCATTTGATTTAGAAAAAAGCAAACTTTCAAGGTTTTCTAATTCTCGGAATATTAGTCATATTAATGAAGCATTTCATTTAGCAATAAATGTGCTATTAGAAAACGCTAAAGAAAACCCTACAGGTAGTAATTCTAATGAAAGGAAACTTAACCAAGCTATCACCACCATCAGACGGTGTGTTTCTAAAGGTGTTAATTTGAAAAAAGGAAGTGATATCAGTCAATTTCTAGAAGAAGCTGGTACCTTAATGAAAGACCGCCCATGGGTAACTCCTCAAATTTGTACTATGATTGGAGTACTTGATAAAATCTACATTCCAAATAGATTGTGGTCTGAGGCTATTGAAATCGTATTAGATATAAAATATAATGTATATCCATGGCAAGGTTATCATCTTTGGCTTTTGCTAGCTAAGCATAAAATAGACAATGTAAAGTTGAGAAAATACGCAAGTAATTACCTTGACTCAAAAGATGAAACTTCAAGACCTATAATTGCGGCTATGATGATATATATGGGGACAATTGACCAAGATTATAGACGAGTCATACTAAGAAAATACAATGAAGGATTTACTCATGGCAGTAACTTTCAGGAAAGAATAGCATTAATTGTACTAAGAGCGATTGAATCTTCAGATATTTCATCTAATGATGCGAAAGTAAAAGCTGTACATAAAAGTTTAAATTATTTTAAAGATAAGGATTTGGTCTATATTCCTGGTGAAAAAGATGATATTGAAATTGATTTAGAATTATTGCAAATCTACTCACTATGAAAGAGTTTGTTGTTTTTTACATTTTTAATAAATGGCACTACCACAATATAACGGAGGGTGAAAATGGTGTTGTATCTATTCAAGGTTTTAATCAAAGATTTAGCCATGAGGATAGGTTCTACTCTACGCAAGTTGCTGAATTTATTAAACAGTACAATGAATTCACCACTTATCAAGCGTTACCGATATTAATTGATATAGAATCATATTCTAAGCAATTTATTCAAAAATCTAAACCTTTAGAAAGTCAGGATAAATGGAATTTATTTAAAATTCTTAAAGAAAAAGAGTTTCTGCCCGATGGATTTCAAATAACAGATGAGAACATATTTGATTATATCCAAAAAATTGGTGAGTTCATTCATGGAATTACTGAGGATAAAGCTTTCCTCGAGAAAGAACGATTCACTAATATTGAGATGCCTGTCAATGGAATTATTTATGAATGTCAGCGGAAAGGAATTGCTGTTGATGTGGAATCAGCAAAAGAAAAAATACAATCTTTAGAAGAAGCTGTATATGGTATTAAAAATAAGCTTCAACTGAGTTACAAGGTTTTTACCCCCGAAAAAAATGATGCTCAAGTAAACTGGTTGGAAAGAAATGAAATTGAAATTAATGGTTCAATTGAACGTACTTTTAAAACTTATAGTAAAAAAAATGAGGCCTGTAAACTGTTTTATGAGTTAATTAGAAACCAGAAAGACCTTGATAGTTTCTTAGATATTTTAGCTCGTAGAGGAGGGAGTTCTCGAACATTCCCAAGTTTTCATGGATTCGGGACAATCACTTCAAGAATTACATTAAGAGAACCGGCACTACAAAACATTCGGAGAACGAATCGTAGAATAATAAAACCTGATGACGACTGTGATTTTATATATATTGATTACTCACAATTTGAAGCTGGAATTCTGGCCTCATTAAGCAAGGATGATAAACTATGTAAGCTTTATAATGTAGATATCTATAGCGATATGGTTTCAGGTATTGGAGGCACAATAGAAACAAGAGATGATGCAAAGATTGAGTTCTATAAATTTATGTATGGAGCTTCCAATCTTTTACCAGCTGTTAATAGGTACTTTTCAAAGTTTAAAAAATTACAGGCATATAAAAAGAAAATTGAAAAAGAAGCAACAGATAATAAAATTGTTGGTACAACCATGGGAAACTACAGAAATGTAGAAGAAAATATCTCACTTTCTTTAAGTCATACAATACAAGCAACAGCTTCTCTAATATTTAAAAAAGCAGTAATAAAAGTAAAAGAAGAAATTCCAGAAGTTGAATTTGTATTACCAATGCATGATGCAGCATTATATCAAGTTAACAACCGATATGATTTTGAAGAAATAACCAATAAAATTAAAGCTATTTTCATCCAAGAATTTGCTGAAAATTGTCCTGAGATAAAACCTAGAGTGAATGATAGTGAGTTTTATTATTGATATTAGAACTAATATAAACGCAAAGTATGTTTTTATTTTTTGATACTGAAACAACAGGATTACCAAAAAACTGGAAGGCTCCAGTTACTGATTTGAATAATTGGCCTAGAATGGTTCAAGTAGCATGGATACTTTGCGATATGAATGGAAGTCGCATTGAAGCTAATGATTACATTATTAGACCGACTGATTTTGTCATTCCCAAAGATGCATCAAAAGTTCATAGAATTACTACAGAAAGGGCTATTAAGGAAGGTGTAGATTTACAAGAAGTTCTTAATGAATTTAACTCATTAGTAAATAAAGCTGACACTATTGTTGCTCATAACATAAGCTTTGACGAAAAAATAATTGGAGCAGAGTTTATAAGAACGAAAATCAAAACTAGTTTTCAGAGTAAACAGAAGCTTTGTACGATGCATTCATCAACTAATTATTGTAAAATCCATGGGCCCTATGGCTTCAAATGGCCTAAATTATCTGAATTACATTTGAAACTATTTGGTGTTGATTTTGCGGAAGCACACGATGCTTCCGCAGATATTAATGCAACAGAAAAGTGCTTCTGGGAAATGAGGCGATTAGGATTGATATAAAAAAATGCAAACTGAATAGATGGTGCGTATTTGAATTAATAGTAGTTTAACATGAAAATAACTGAAAACGACATAGAGCTATGGGCAATTGAGGAATTAAAAAGCCTTGGTTGGAACTATTTACATGGTGCTGTTCTTGCACCTGATGCTTCGACACGCTCAGCAACAGGTGAGGCTCCAGAACGCAACTCCTTTAGTGATGTTATCTTGAAAGGTCGCTTGCAAGAAGCCATTGCCCGAAATAATCCGCATATTCCTTACGAAGCCCAACAAGAAGCTTTAAAAGTAATTGAGCGCATTGCTTCGCCTGAATTAATGGTCAACAACCAAGAGTTTAATGAGCTACTTACTGAGGGTGTTCCGGTAGAATACCGCAAAGGAGGTGTACAACGTGGCGACCGTGTTCAGTTGGTTGATTTTACAAATCCGAATCAAAATGATTTTTTGGTGGTCAATCAGTTTACTATCACTAATGAAACGGTTGGTGAGCGTAGTCGAACCAAACGCCCCGATTTAATTCTATTTGTAAACGGTTTGCCTTTGGTTATTTTTGAACTAAAGAATGCTGTGGATGAGAATGCCACCTTACATTCTGCATACAAACAAATTCAAACCTATAAGGATACTATCCCTAGCCTGTTTACTTACAATGCCTTTTGCGTATTGTCAGATGGTGCTGATGCCAAAGCAGGTTCAGTATCGGCTGGCTATTCTCGCTATTTAGCATGGAAAACAAGCGATGGATTAAATGAAGCTTCGGCCTTAACCAGTCAGTTAGAAGTATTGATTAAAGGATTAATTACTCCTGGTACTTTATTGGATTACATTCGCTATTTTATTGTTTTTGAAGAAGTTAAGACACTCGATCGAGTATCTCAACAAGTCTCTATATCTACAGTAAAAAAAGTAGCTGCCTATCATCAATATTACGCCGTAAATAAAGCCATTGAGTCGGTTAAGCGAGCATCCACCAATAATGGCGACCGTAAAGGTGGTGTGGTTTGGCATACCCAGGGAAGTGGCAAATCATTGTCTATGGTGTTTTTTAGTGGCAAATTGGTGTTACAACTCGATAACCCAACCATATTGGTTATTACCGACCGCAACGACCTAGACGACCAGTTATTCGATACCTTTGCATCATCCAAACAATTACTACGTCAAGTTCCTATTCAGGCAAATAGTCGAGAGCATCTAAAGGAGCTATTAAAAGTGGCTTCGGGAGGTATTGTATTTGCTACCATCCAAAAGTTTCAAACAGAAGGAGAAACAAATATTTACGAGCAGTTATCCGACCGCACTAATATTGTAGTAGTTGCCGATGAAGCCCACCGCACCCAATACGGTTTTAAACCAAAATCACTCGAAGTAAAAGATGATAAAGGCAATGTGGTAGGTCAACGCTTGGTGTATGGCTTTGCTAAATACATGCGCGATGCTTTACCCAATGCGACCTATTTAGGCTTTACAGGTACGCCTGTGGAATCAACAGATAATAATACCCCTGCTGTTTTCGGTAACTATGTCGATATTTACGACATCGCCCAAGCGGTTGAAGATGGTGCAACCGTACCCATTTATTACGAAAGCCGATTGGTGAAAATTAATCTATCGGAAGAGGGCAAACAACTCATTGATGAACTGGATGAAGAACTGGCAAATGAAGAACTTTCGGACACACAAAAAGCCAAAGCCAAATGGACAAAAGTGGAAGCCATTGTAGGTAGTGAAGCACGACTAAGGAAAGTTGCCGAAGATATAGTTTTTCATTACGAAGAGCGCAATAACAATGGCATCGATGGTAAAGCTATGATTGTTTCCATGAGCCGCAGAATTGCCGTTGATTTATACAAAGAAATCATCAAGATACGTCCGCATTGGCACAATGGTGATTTAGACAAAGGCGTAATTAAAGTGGTAATGACGGCTTCGTCATCAGATGGACCGGAAATGATGAAACATCACACCAATAAAAAGGAGCGTCAGGACTTAGCCCTACGAATGAAAGATAATTCCGATCCTCTGAAATTGGTTATCGTCAGAGATATGTGGCTCACAGGTTTTGATGCACCAAGTTTGCACACGCTGTACATCGACAAACCCATGAAAGGTCATAACCTGATGCAAGCCATCGCAAGGGTTAACCGGGTTTATAAAGATAAACCGGCCGGTCTTGTTGTTGACTATCTTGGTATTGCATCCGATTTAAAAAAGGCTTTGTCCTTTTATTCCGATAGTGGCGGTAAAGGCGACCCTGCCGAAACGCAGGAAAAGGCGGTGCAGCTGATGTTGGAAAAATTGGAAGTGGTCTCACAGATGTTCTCAGAGAATGGTACAAGCAAAGAATTCGATTACGACATGGCTGCCGATCCAAAAACAAGGTATGGCGATGGCCTGCCTGCCGGAGCTTCGGCGCAGGCAGGTTTTGCGTACGAAAAATATTTTGATGCCAACGTAAAGCAAAAATTGGAGACTATACTTTCGGCCGTGGAGCATATTTTGGATTTGCAAGACGGTAAAAATCGCTATGTGCGCGAAGTCACTGCCCTATCCAGAGCCTTCGCCATTTCCTTGCCCCACGACGAGGCCATGGATGCCAAAGACGAGATAGCCTTTTTTCAGGCTGTAAAAGCAAGGATACAAAAGCTCGACATGAATGCTTCTTCAGGTGGCAAAAGTGACTACGAGATTGAAACAGCCATTAAGCAAGTCATCGACCAAGCCATCGTATCGGAACAAGTAGTAGATATTTTTGATGCAGCCGGCATAAAAAAACCGGAAATATCGGTGCTCGATGATGAGTTCCTGGAAGAAATGCGGGACATGAAGCACAAGAACCTTGCATTGGAAGTACTTAAAA
Source organism: Saccharicrinis sp. (assembly GCA_024635585.1). GTDB lineage: Bacteria > Bacteroidota > Bacteroidia > Bacteroidales > Marinilabiliaceae > Saccharicrinis. Next base: position 7,133 of record JAGXIP010000221.1, read on the forward strand.
AACTATTGAACGATGAAATAAAAATCCGTTCCAAGCACAATATCGTTCAAAGTCGCACTTTAATGGAGATGCTGGAATCATCCATTAAACGCTACCAAAACAACCTCATTAGCGCAGCAGAAATCATTCAGGAAATGATTAATCTGGCCAAAGAAATTAAAGAAGCCGACAAACGTGGCGAAAAAATGGGCTTATCAAAAGATGAGCTGGCATTTTACGATGCCGTAGCCCAAAATCAAAGTGCCAAAGACTTATTGGGTGACGAAGTACTCCTAAAATTAGCAAGAGTACTGGTAGAACGTGTAAAAGATAATGCCACTATAGACTGGACAGTAAAAGAATCGGTCAGAAAGAAACTAAAAGTGATTGTAAAACGCACCCTACGCCAATACGGTTATCCACCCGACATGCAAAAACTGGCAACGGAAACGGTTTTAAGCCAGGCGGAGGCTTTGGCGGAGTTTTGGAATTGAGAATCGTATCTATGGAAGTAAAAGAAATACTTACAAAGCGGGATTTAGGCATAATTAAAGGGGCAATTAATAGTTCCTTGGATCAAGTGAAAGCATAGCTGTGATTTAGGCCAACTTTTATTTGCTTCATACCTTAAGTCGCTTATAAATAATGCTTAAAACAAAGTTATAACATGTTGTAACATTAAGTATTTTTTACTAAATTGCAAACAAATAATTTAAACATTAAGTCATGGCAATTTTAAACGTAATTCCAATAGGAAATTCAAAAGGTGTTATAATTCCTAGTAATATTCTTAAGAAGTTAAATACGGACAAAATAGAAATTATAGAAAATGATATTGACTATACTTTAAAGGCTGCTACGCCAGTTCGAGAAGGGTGGGAAATGGCAGCCATAGAAGCTCACAAAAACGGTGATGATAAGTTAATGATGGATTTCTCTAATGAATTTGACCTAGAAGAGTGGAAATGGTAAATCAATATGATGTTTATTGGGTTAATTTGGACCCAACAGTAGGAAATGAAATTACTAAAACACGCCCTTGTGTTATCATATCCCCTAATGAATTAAATAAAGGATTAGGAACCGTTTTAGTTTCTCCTTTAACGAGTACTGTTAAAAGCTATCCTTTTCGCTCTCTCTGCTCTATTAATAATAAGCAAGGAGCTATTGCTTTAGACCAAACAAGATGTGTTGATAAATCTCGACTTTTTAAGAGGTTAGGAAAATTAAAAAAGAGTGAAATACAAGAGTTAAAATCTACATTACACGAAATGTTAATTAAATAATTTCCAAATAACCCATAATAGAAAACAATATGGCTCAATTACCATATAGTTGTGATTTAGTTATTAAGATGTAAAAGTGGTATTTGGGGTATACATAAAAAAGGAGCGTCCCCCATCGGAAACGCTCCTCAAACTTAAATCTAATTTTGAACTTCTGTCTTATTGTAATTTCCTATTACTGTACTATTGTTCTACTGTATTTTCATATTGGTCAAATATCAATAGCAATATAGCTGATAACCAATAGCATCTCCTTTCCCTTATGCCACTAAATTAGGGACATTAATGAAAAAAAATAAATCAATTTGACACAATCTCAGGTAAGTAAGAAAGACCACACAACGACAACGGCCGTGCGAGGACAACGGCCGTGCGAGGACAGCGAGTTACTATTTGCAGCTTGTATAATTGTGAGACGAAAACGGATAAGCACTAATAACGAATTCTGGAGTTAAGCACTCGTATTTGGCCAAAACCATACTTACTAGATTTAAATAACAAAATACATGAACAACTTCGTTCAAATTAATCTTTTTATACGTATTAAGATATAATCCGGCTCATTTCTTACGCATTATATCCATTTACATATAATTTTAACTATATTTACATCATTATATCTAAAAACATATAATGAAGACACTTTCAGATTTTGTAAAACAAAGACGTAAGGAGGTAAATCTTACCCAAGAGGAGTTTGCCGATAGAGCCGGTGTAGCTTTAACTGTTATTAGGAAAATTGAACAGGGAAAAAGCAATCTTAATCTTGATAAGGTAAATCAAGTATTGGCCATGTTTGGACATGAGTTGGCGCCTGTAAATAGCAAAGACATACAGAAAACAACCGAACAATGAGACAGGCAAAAATATACTATCAGGATATTCTGGCAGGTATATTAACTGAAACAGAGGATGGTGAATACAAATTCACCTATGATACTGAATACGCCGATACGCATCCCGACCAATTTTTATCCTTTACTATGCCCGTACGCAAATATACCTATAGTTCAAATAGGCTCTTCCCATTTTTTGAAGGCCTAATACCTGAAGGATGGTTGTTAGATATAGCATCAAAAAACTGGAAAATCAATAAAAACGACCGTATGGGTCTTTTGTTGGCATGTTGCCAGAACTGTATTGGAGCCGTTAGCGTTAAACCAGTCACCTCAATATTAGATGAGCAGAGATGAGTAAAAAGTGTTTATATTGTTATCAAGCCTTAAGTGGAGAAACAGATTTTCACGAATCGTGTAGCCAAAAGTTCTTTGGGTCAAAAACACCTCCACTTATCCCCTATTCATTGGAGCAAATGGAGGAATTAGCCCAAAATGTTGTTGAAAAAAGTATAGCCGTACCTGGTGTTCAGCCAAAATTATCCATGAGTTTTAACGCAAATGCAGACAAACGACTTACCGTTGTGGGTGCATTGGGTGGAAATTACATCTTTAAGCCACCTTCGGCAGACTTTGAAGAAATGCCGGCCAACGAACACCTTACCATGCGAATGGCAGAAGTATATGGCATTAATGTAGTTCCTTCCAGCCTAATTCGGTTGAAATCGGGCGAAATATCGTATATCACCAAGCGCATTGATAGAACTAGCGAGGGTTCTAAAATCCATATGTTGGATATGTTTCAAATAACCGAAGCTTTTGACAAATATAAAAGCTCTATGGAAAAAGTGGGAAAAGCACTTGGCGAATATTCATCTAATCCATTATTGGATAAGCTCTTTTTGTTCGAAGTGACTTTATTCAGCTATTTATCAGGCAACAACGATATGCACCTAAAAAACTTTTCCATGATTCTAAGTAATGGCTTATGGACACTTGCACCGGCCTATGATTTGCTAAACGTAGCTATTGTGCTGCCCGAAGATGATGAAGAATTGGCATTGACGCTAAATGGTAAAAAGAAGAAACTGAACAAAGCTGGCTTTGATAAATTTAGTCATAATCTCGGACTAAATAATAAGCAGCTTACTGGTATCTATAATCGTTTTGTAAAGAATAAAAAGAAAGCTGAAAAGCTTATTGATGCATCTTTTTTAAGTGATAGCATGAAGGGAAAGTGCACCTCATTACTCAATGAAAGACATAACAAGCTATTCTCGGAATAAGTAAAAGTCCTATAGATACCTATCAAGCAAATGCCGTGCGACAAGAGCAGCTGAGCATGGAAACCAGTCGGTGGAATCAAAAATAGCATTATTCCTAATATCAAGACTGACCCTATTATTTGGCTATCGTTCAAGAAGAGGCAATAGTACTGATTATTATTTTCTTGTTATTACCAAAGATACAATCGACATCCGAAAATACTTCTTTACCTCTTTTTTACAACACCAACCACACAAACCCCTATAAATCAATACATAGAAAGTACTGTATCGGAGCAAATAGACCGTTCTACGGTAGCGCCCCTACAACGATAGCGAATAATGGATTTGCATGATGTTTTGTCGTGCGACGGCTGCGGGTTATTGATTACTTGATGTACAAAAAAAAGAAAACTGGCCATATACCAGTTTTCATCTATCCCTTCAGAACAGCCAAAGGCTCCAACTCCACTTTTATTTTCACTAAATCCTGCTGATTGGCCATTACGGTATCAATATCTTTATAAGCTCCAGCAGCTTCATCTAAATCTTTGTTATGGCGAATTCCATGAATGATGCCTTTATCATCTAAACGCTTAATTTCGGTGGTTAAATCCAACTCACGTTGAGCTTGTTTTCGTCCCATCACTCGACCAGCCCCATGAGAGCAAGATTCAAAACTTTCTGGATTCCCTAACCCTTGAACGATATATGACTTTGTTCCCTGAGAGCCAGGAATTATACCTGTTTCACCCAAACGAGCTCGCGTTGCTCCTTTTCGATGTACCAAAACATTTTCACCGAAATGATTTTCCCATGCAGCATAGTTATGCGCAATATTGATCAAATCATCGAACTTCACTTGACCTTTGAAAACATCTAAAAATGCATTCTGTACGCGCTCCATCATTAATCTTCTATTGGCAAAGGCAAAGTCAACACAGTAATTCATCTCATTAATATAGGCATGAGCTTCATTGGTTTCGACAGGTAAAAATGCCAAGTCATAAGATGCAGGTACCGAGGTATGCCAACGCTCATTTAAAGCTTTTGCTTTTTGATTATAGAATTTAGCTACTTGATTTCCCAAGTTTCTACTCCCCGAATGAATCATTACCCATACAAACCCATCGGATCCGTGTTGAATTTCAATAAAGTGATTTCCTCCACCTAATGAACCAATCTGCGTTTGGGCTTTTACAATATGTCGTTCAACAACAGAAGGTAACACATCAATATTAGGCATATATTTTTCATCTTGAGCCTCTTTATGCCAGTTAAACCCTACCGGAATCAGCTTTCTGATTTGACTCATTATTTGCTTTAAAGTCTCCGAATCTGCATCCTCAATACTGGTTCGCATGGCACACATTCCGCATCCAATATCAACACCTACAGCATTGGGGATGATTACACCATTAGTAGCTAACACCCCACCAATAGGCATTCCATACCCCATATGCGCATCTGGCATTAAGGCCACATGTTTATGTACAAAGGGTAAATTGGCCATATTTTTAGCCTGAATTAAGGCATTCTCCTCTATTTCATCCAACCACATTTTTATGGGTCGGTTTTCAGTTGATATAACTTGTTTCATTTTTTTCTTTCTATTTATTAAAAATAGCAGCTTTAAGTTTGTTCGCTAAGCTGCAACAACTATCTATCGGTGGAAAATATCTGCTTTAACTGATCCACCACCTGACCACCTCCAGATAAAGAAATGGTATTGATTTTATCTGCAATCTTTTCCACATATTCCATCTCTTTTAACTTAAAAAGCATGGTATTATCCTCCATCAACTTAGCTGTATTAAGCAAGCTTCTGGTAGATGCTGTTTCTTCCCTGCGCGTGATAATATTCGCTTGAGCTCTCTTTTGAGCTACTAATACTTGATTCATGATTTCGCGTACTTCACCTGGCAATATGATATCTCTTATACCGCCATCAGATAATTCAACACCATATTCCACCACTTTTTCACGTGCTGAACTCATTACAAATTCAGCAACTTCTTCTTTCCTCTCCAAAATTTCATCTAGCGTTAATGTACCAACATATTCTCGTAATGCTAATTGAAGTGTTACGTGCAATTGCTTTTTATAATCTTGATTCTCGGTTAAAGCTTTTATGACATCTATTACTTTATAGCTTGCAAAAAAACTGATACGAATAGCAGCTTTATCCTTTGTTAATAGTTCCTGTCCAGAAATTTCCAACTGTGTTTGACGCAAATCAGCTTTCATAACAAGTACGGGTGTATTATTTTCCCAAAAATAATATACACCTTGATTTAACTCTTTGATAAACTTATCATCTACAAACAACAAACCTTTTTCGTACGACTCTACGCGGTAAATCCTCACCTGAGGGTATATATCAGATTTATAAAGAATGTTTACCGGTATATCTTCAGTAATCTCTACCTTACTTAAGTCCATTTTTTTAAAGGTATAATTGGTAAAACCTTTCCAATAAGCATGACGTCCTGGTTTAAGTACTTCATTGAACACACCATTTTCATATTTCAACACTATTTCATGATCAAGTACTTCTACAACTTCCAACATACTTGCCAATTCTTTGTCTTGTAACAAAATATTTAGCTCCATAGATAATGTGAAAGCTTGAGACATACTGCAAATACCAACCTTATCCGTAAACCATACCCAATAACTTCCAGCCTTCAATACTTTTTTATAATCGCCATTTCTAAATACTAAACCAACTTTTCCTTTATTAATTCTAACTCGTTTCATCATCTCGCATATTAATTATTTTTCATTTTTCATTTATAAATTAGATAAAAATAGAGTGGCAGAACCATTCATAGCAATGGAAACTGAAAGGCCAGAATTTCAAAAGATTAATTTATCTAAAATTGAATTAAGATGTTCTTTTAATTTCAATATTTAGATGAAGTAATCATCTTCTACAATGGTTATCTCAACTTGCTGATTAGCTATGAATTGTTTTATTTCGAAAAACAAAACCGGTTGTTTGCCATTCTACTTTCATGTAACTGTTAAAAGGTGAGTAGTTAACTCAGGTCAGGATTCGAACCTGATGTCCAAAGACACTGCCATAACTGTTGCTATACCAATTTAGCTATCCCTGCCTAAAGGGAGAAGGACTCGAACCTTCAACCGACACGTGGTATGAAAACGCCAAAGAAACAAGCAGCATATTGAACTTTACAAAGCCAATACTATGAAGCTATACAGAAACTTACATCCGGTCTTGCAGCTTGGTTTTTCATTTCTTCATCTTCTCTTCTGGAGAAGAAATATTTTTAATCACACAAAAGTGAATTTATACTCAAAGAACGTTTTATCTTATTGATTCTACAAAGATTCATCTCAACTACGCAATCTTTTTGCGCAGTAAAATATTTTTTCTATTTTTCTTGAAAAAATACATTATGCCTGTTAACAGAAATGCCCTTATTCGATATACTACCATTGACAAATGCTTGCGTAACAGGTATAGAAAGTGGACATTAGAGGACTTGATCGAGACTTGTTCTGATACCTTATATGAATTTGAAGGTATTGACAAAGGAGTAAGTAAACGCACTATTCAACTGGATATCCAAACCATGCGAAGTGAAAAGCTGGGATATAATGCACCCATAATTATCACCGACAGAAAATACTATACGTATGAAGATCCAGATTATTCAATTACTCATTTACCTTTATCCGATCAAGACTTAGACAAACTAACTGATGCTATTGAAATATTAAAGCAGTTTCAAGGATTTAGTCATTTTAAGGAAATGACTGGATTGATTCAAAAGTTGGAAAACAAGATACATACTGAGCAAAATCAATCTCGCCCTATCATTCATATTGAAAGAAACGAAGAATTAAAAGGTCTTGAACACTTAAATGGATTATATGAAGCTATCCTTAAACGACAAGTCATTATCATTAATTATAAGTCTTTTAAAGCCAGAAAAGCACAACGCATCTATTTTCATCCTTATCTATTAAAGGAATTCAACAACAGGTGGTTTTTGGTGGGGAGAAACACAAAAGGCGAAACCATTATAACTTTTGCGTTAGATCGCATAGAATCTTTTGAACCCGCAGAGAATATTAAATTCAAAATGGATGACACTTTTCATCCTGACTCCTATTATGAAAATATAATTGGTGTTACCGTGAATCATGGCCTTGTACCAAGAACAATAAAATTAGCCATAAATCCAGAAAATGCACCTTACGTTTTAACCAAACCCATCCACTGGACACAAGAACTAATTGAACGAAACGAAAATGGAATTATCATCTCTATTAAATTAATTCCTAATTATGAATTGGAACGGTTACTATTAGGTTTTGGCCCTGGATTGGAAGTATTATCTCCTCCTTCATTAAGGAAAAAAATGGGTGATTTACTAAAAAAAGCTAGTGAACAATATTTTGAACAGAAAAATATTCAGTAAAAAAATCACATAAAAAGCCAACACAAAAAAAACCCATAAACAACACGTTTGCATGACATTACACATCAACTTCAATCATACAAACGAAAGACAGTTTATTTTAATGTTAGATTGTTTAAAATATTATTTTTACCAAACATTTGGAAAAAAGAAATAATTCACTTTATCTTTGCATCGCATTTCGCCCTAAGTATAATTTACAAAGAAAGGGAAAGCATTATGTTGGAATTTACTACACATACAAAACAAGCGATCAGGAAAGGATAGAACAATTTCTACCCTTCAATATACTCCGTCCTGATCCAATCGATCGGGATTTTTTATACCCTTTCGGTTTGCTATCACATTATTTTTTTTCAGAATAGATTTGTTCAGCTCTATATTTAATTTTTAGCAGCTAAGCATATCACAATTCTGTATCATCGTCTGTAATCGATTAGACTATTTTTTATTTCGAACGCATGTATCACATGCTGAATTTAGGGGATCCTTTTAATAAAAGCCGCACCCAAATCAAACGAAAATAAAATTAAGATCTACTGATTATTAGACTTCAATCGCACCAAAATGGGCAATTACAAGTTAAAAGGCAAAGATCTTAAACAAATAAATTACGAGTCTGACAGAGCAAAAAGTTTAGCCATAGATATCATGCAAAAAGACTTTAAGCATCTATCAAAATCAGACAAACTAAAATTACTCGAGAATGTAATTTTAAACCCGAGAGAATATGTTAATCATATATCGTTTGCTAAACTGGCAGAAGAATTTATTGGAAAAACAAGTACAGTAGCGGGTTCAAAATATGAATTAAATGAAGCAGCAAAACCATTTAAAGTTTATGGAAGTAAAATAATAACACCTGAAACCATTGAACAAATGAAGGTTGCCATGCAACTTCCAATTAGTATTAGTGGCGCTTTAATGCCGGATGCACATGTTGGATATGGCTTACCAATTGGTGGTGTACTGGCTACAGAAAACTCTGTAATGCCTTATGGTATTGGCTTGGATATTGGTTGTCGCATGTCGTTAAGCATTTATGACGTTCCGGCCGAGTTTATAAAGCGAAACAGCTATCATATTAAAACATCACTTAAGGAGAATACGCACTTTGGGATAGGCAAAACATTTAAACAGACTGAAGATCACGAAGTACTAGATCGATCAGAGTTTCATGAAACTGCTTTATTAAAACAATTGCATGGGAAAGCAAAAAATCAATTGGGAAGCTCAGGTTCGGGAAACCACTTTGTAGAAGTTGGAATTGTTGAATTAAGTAAAAATAACGCGATGAGTATACCTGCAGGAAATTACGTGGGCATATTAGCTCATTCGGGTTCCCGAGGATTAGGAGCTGCTATTGCAAGCCATTATACACAGCTTGCTATGAAAACCTGTTTGCTCCCTAAAAAAGCGCAGCATTTAGCATGGCTTGATTTAAATACTGAAGCAGGGCAAGAATATTGGTTATCTATGAATCTTGCGGGAGACTATGCAAAGGCTTGTCATGATGTGATTCATTACAAATTGGCAAAATCGTTCGGTATAAAGGCTATAGCTAAAATAGAAAATCATCACAATTTTGCGTGGAAAGAAAAACAGGATGGTAAGGAAGTAATTGTTCACCGCAAAGGAGCCACACCTGCAAACGAAGGACAGTTAGGTATTATTCCCGCCAACATGGTTGACCCTGGATACATTGTATCCGGTAAGGGAGACCATGATTCTCTCTTCTCTGCTTCACATGGAGCAGGTAGAAAAATGAGTAGAAAAAAAGCCAAAGAATCAATCACGGGTAGTGAGCTTAAAAAAAGATTAAAACAGTATGGAGTTACTACTATTGGCGGAAGTGTTGACGAAGCACCAATGAGCTATAAGAACATAGAAGAAGTGATGCAGAGTCAAAATGATTTAGTGAATATTGAAGGGAAATTTCACCCTCAAATTGTAAGAATGGATAAATAATAAAACAATGGAAAAAATTATACAAATAACATCTGGCAGAGGCCCAGCAGAATGTTACTGGGTTGTAGCTCAAATCCTTAAAATCCTTATAAAGGAGGCAAGTAACAACGGTTTCAGTTACACAATCCTTCACCGAGAAGAAGGGATTGAGAGTAGGACCTTGAATTCTGCAACTGTTCAACTGGAAGGTATCAACGTAAATGATTTTATAAAACAATGGCTTGGAACCATTCAATGGATTGGCCAAAGTGAATTCAGAAAATATCATAAAAGAAAGAATTGGTATGTAGCCATAAATGAGTTGAACCTCGTGAAAGAAGTCACTCTAATAAATGATAAAGATATTGCTTATCAGGCTATTCGTTCAGGAGGACCAGGAGGTCAGCATGTTAATAAGGTGAGTACTGCGATAAGGGCTACACATGTCCCTACAGGATTGCATGTTCTTTGTTCTGATAGCCGATCGCAGTTACAAAACAAGAAGCTTGCTAAAGAACGACTTTTCAAACTTTTAACCTTGGAACAAATCAATCAGAAAAAAGCAACAATTAAAGAGAACTGGCAGAATCACAGCGAAATAATAAGAGGCAATCCTATTAAAACCTTTGAAGGAAGTGATTTTAAGATCAGAAAAAACAATAACAACTTTAAATCTAAAAGGCAATCTCTTAAGAATGAATTAAGAGACCAACTTTATAAAGAATAAATAAATTATTATGAGCACACTAGCAGATCAATACTATATAAAAGCACTGGATCAATATCCTTATAGCCTTGAAGAAGCCATTGAAAACCTGGGCTATGCCTTAAGTCACAATAGTGAACATTCCGGTGCCAATTACTTGATGGGTAAGTTGCATCAAGAGCAAATGAATAACCTTCAAAAAGCTGAAGAGTATTATATAAAGGCAGTGGCTAGCAATCCTGACGATTTAAATGTCTGTATAGATTATGTTTTGTTGCTGATCATTCTTAAGGAATATGATAAAGCACAAAAATTAATTGTTTACACCAATAAACTTAAGGGGATTGATCTGTCAAAAATTTATAGCCTACGTGCCTTAATTTATGAGCATCAGCATGATTATGAAAAAGCTCTTTCGCTATACCAAGAGGCAAGGTTAGAAGCTTACGACGATGATTGTATGAGTCGACTGAATAATGAAATAAAAAAAGTGAAAATGAAAAAGAAATTAATTGATAAATCAAATGGTAAAACGAAAGTAAGTTAGCACAGACTATCTGTTTAAAATCTTTAAACATGAACGCACTGCGTTCATGTTTAATTTTAGCCTAAGAAATCTATATGCATTAGCATATACGGATAGAAAACTTCTTTTTTATATTTAAATGCTTATGATTTTTATTTCTTATACTATCTTCTACTTCACCAATAATTAGTATCACATCCTCTGATACCTTTTCTAAGAATATTTATTGTAACAAATAATACTTCTATTCTAATTCATAATACACTTAGAAAAAACACCAACTCACACATATCTATATTTCAATACGTTAAGCCACTTAAATAAATTATTGTGTATTTTTGACGCGATATTGTTTGGTGATTAATTTTTAGTTTGTATATTTGCGTCATTAAGACACATTATTATGAAAGATGATCTAAATAAATATACTTATGATTATCCTCGACCATCTGTAACCACCGATTGCGTTATTTTTGGATTTGATGGATTTGAGTTAAATATACTACTCATCGAAAGAGGAATAGAACCTTTTAAAGGACAATGGGCACTTCCCGGAGGTTTCCTTCGAATGGAAGAAACAACAGAGGAATGTGCAAGGAGAGAACTTGCCGAGGAAACAGGCATGGATGATTTGTACCTTGAACAGTTATTTACATTTAGCGATGTTAAACGGGATCCAAGAGGCAGGGTAGTTACAGTCTCATACTATGCACTTGTAAAATCAACCGATTTTAAGGTCATAGGAGGCGATGATGCTAGTTCGGCAAAATGGTTTCCCATTCACCAGGTGCCTTCATTGGCATTCGACCATGACATGATACTTCGGGTTGGTCACGATCGCTTAAAGTCAAAAATTCGTTATCAGCCTATTGGATTTGAATTGCTGGAAGAAGTTTTTACCATTCCGCAGCTGCAAAGGTTATACGAAGCTATTTTAGGCATTCAGGTGGATCGGAGAAATTTCAACCGAAAAATAACCAGTTTGGACATTCTTGAACCTATTGAAAATAAACTTGAAGGTGTTGGACACAAAGGGGCCCGACAATTCAGGTTTGACAAAGAAAAATACCAGGCTTTAAAAAGCCGAGGACTAAATTTCGAAATCTAAATCAATCATTTATTTGTTCCTGTAGCACAAGTCAGGCTTTAGCTGTATTTGTCTGACAATCCAAAACACAGCTAAATGGTATGCTACCCTCTTTTAACAAGGACAGTTTTGTACTTGAGTGGAATTCCCATATCAATTTTTAAGCACATAGTCAAACGTTTAAAACTAAAAATCATGTTCGGAATAAACTTTATAAAATTTGATGCAATGACACACGTCATTCAGTTTTCAAATGGAAAAATAAAAAACGAAGGTAGAGGCTTGTCTTTCTATTATTATGCGCCAACCACTTCTATAGCGGCCATACCTATAAGCAGTAGAGATATTCAATTTATTTTTAGGGAAACTACCCATGACTTTCAAAAAATTGCCATACAAGGCCAAATAACTTATGTTATAACCGACCCAAAGCAATTATCCCTGGTGTTGGATTTTACCCTTGTGAATAAACAACAATACAAAGAAGACAACTTTGAGAAGATCAATCAGCGATTGAACAATGAGGCTCAAACATCTACTTCAAAGTTTATTCAACAATTGGATTTAAAATCGGCCATACGAAGTGCCAAGGAAATTGGTGAAAGAATTAGCGAAGGATTAACCAACTCAAAAGCAATAAAACACCTGGGGGTTGAAGTTATAAATGTAGATGTTATTGCAGTAACTCCCACTCCAGAAATGGCCAAGGCACTGGAAACAGAAACCAGAGAAGAATTACAAAAGGAGGCTGATCAGGCTATTTATGAACGCAGAAACTTTGCTGTTGAACAAGAGCGACGAATAAGGGAAAGTGAGTTAAATACTGAAATTGCTGTGCAGGAAAAAGAAAAACAGATACAGGAAAAAAAGGCCGAAATAAAAATCAAAGAACAGGAAAATGACCGCAAAATTCGCGAAACAAAAATAGAAGCAGATGTGTCAATTGAGCAATCTCAAACACAACTTACGCAAATGAGAGTGGAGAACTTGAAAAAAGAAGCCGATGCCAAAGGATATTTACTAGATAGAACCTTATCTCCATATAAAGACTTCGACTGGAAAATGTTAATGGCTATGAATGCCGGTAAAATGGATGCTAAAGATAATATTGCATTGGCTTTCAGAGAGCTTGCCGAAAACTCTCATAAAATTGAGAACTTAAATATCACGCCGGATCTATTACAATCTTTACTTCAAAAAAGTAAATAATGGGTATTGAAAACGTAATAATAGTAAATCATAAAACCCGGCTTGAGCTGCTTATTGAACGGTTCAATACAAAAGCTCAAGCTCGGTTTTACATTGAACATTCAGGTGGTACCTTCGAGGAGTATGAATTGGAGCATGATTGCAACAAGAAATCTCTGGAACAAATACAAATGATTACCAATAAACATCTGAAATTCAAGATAATTGATCGCTCATTTTTGCCAAATTTTTTATTTAGCGCAAATGATTGCATAGTTGTTTTAGGACAGGATGGTTTAGTGGCCAATACGGCTAAATATGCCAAAGGCTTGCCTATGTTACCCGTTAATCCTGACCCAACACGCAATGATGGCATTTTGCTGCCCTTTGGGGTGAAAGATTATGAAAAGGGATTGGTTCAACTTCTGGAGGGCAGATGCCATTTTTCGGAAGTCACCATGGCCGAAGCAAAACTAAACGATGGACAGAGCATGTTGGCTTTTAACGATCTTTTTATTGGGCCTTCCACACACACCTCGGCTCGGTATAAGCTATGGTACAACAACTTATCCGAACAGCAATCATCCAGTGGCATCATCGTATCAACAGGTGCGGGGTCAACAGGTTGGTTGAGTTCTCTTTTTAATATGGCCAATGGTATTCATAAATCTTTTGATAAAAAACCTGCTACCGTCAGTTTACAAATGGATTGGAAGGACGACAAGCTGATATTTGTGGTGCGTGAGCCTTTTAAAAGTAAGCACTCGGACATAAGCCTTTGCGCAGGAATGATTTCAAAGGATAAGCCGTTAAAAATAGAATCGCACATGCCTATGAATGGAAAAATATTTAGTGACGGTTTAGAAAGTGATTATCTACAATTTAATGCAGGCTCCATTGCCGAAATTGGTATTGCCAACGAAAAAGCAAACATTGTTTTGATGCAAAATAATTAGGAGTAATTTTAGGCATTCTAAAATGCTTCGTGTATGTATAAAGATCAAGATAGAGGTGACAATACCAAGTACCAAAGGTATCTGGCCGGAATGGACTCAATTATTGTTGAAAAAGTTGCTTCGGCCAGTGCCTATTTTTTTGAGAAAGAAGACCATGCCATTGTTGACGTTGGCATGGCATCAGGAACCAGCTCATACATTTTAGCATTATTATACCCTAAAACAAAGATTATTGGTATTGATATCAATCCTAAAATGGTAGAAATTGCCAAAAGCCAATACTGCTTGCCAAACCTTGAATTTAGAACAGATGATGGAGAAACCTTACAATCATTAAGCAACGAAAAGATTGCTGGGTTTTTTAATTGCTCCTCTATTCATCACATTACCTCATTTAATAATTACGCACCACAAAAAGCTTATTTAACCCTTAAAAGACAAGCCGAGCTGCTTTGTGAAGATGGAATTATTGTGGTACGTGACTTTGTAAAACCAGAAAATGAAGATGTTTTCATTCACTTTCCGGATGACAAACAAGGTCACTTAGATGCAGATCTTTTAGAACAATTTGCTCGTAAAGCCCGATCCTTATCTGCCGATGATGAAAAGGGTTTTCCTATTAAGAAGCTCCATAATGGCAATGAATCAACTTATTTATTAAGCTACCCGGATGCTGTGGAGTTTATTCGCAGAAAGGATTACTTGAACGATTGGGACATTGAACTTCAAGAAGAATATGGATATTTTAACCAACAGGAATTTGAAAATGTAATGGCCTCCTTGGGCATGCGAACAATTGTGTCCCAACCCATTTATAACTCATGGATAATTAATAACAGGTATGAGGGCAGGTTTACCCTAACTAATTTAAATGGAGATACAATTAGCACCCCTCCCACTAATTATGTAATTGCAGCAGAAAAAGTTATAAATAAGGGCACCCTTTTAAAATCGGCTCGCAATCTGCCCATTCCAAGCAACAGTTTTTTACAACTCGAATCCTATATCAATCAAGAAACCCAAGCTATATTCGATTTGGTAAATCGTCAAGGATCGGTTGTAGATCTTTTACCCTATTATTTAGATAACGACAGCATAAAAATAATAGCCAAGCACAATTACCCCCGCCCTATTATTAATACGCTTCACCCTATTATCGACAATAAAAGATACAGCGGATATATTATTGAAGGTATTACAGCATCCACGCACAAAAGCATAACTACAGACCATATTAAGGATATTCTTAGCGAACGTACAGGAATAGAAATAAACGATATGTTGGATATTTCGAAAGGACTTCAATATTATACCTCGCCCGGTGGAATTAACGAAAGTGTTTTATCCTATATGATAAAAATTTCAAAACCCAGGGTACGGCTTAAAACTTTGGGATCTTTTTCCGGCTTCAAGGAATCTGGCAAAATAATAGCCTATGATGCCATGCAGCTTCTTAAGTCGGCACAAGTTGGGGCACTCCCCGAAGCACGTTTAGAATTAAGCTTATATCGCCTGTTAAATGAGCTTAATAAACCCTTAGGCAAGTGGCTTAATGAAGAGATAAAAATAAAAGAGATCAATAAATTGGAGATAGCAGATCTACAGGAACTTTTAAAACAGTCCAATCAATTTTTTACTCCAAGTGCTGTTTCGGCTAACTTTTTATTACACCGACGATCGAAATTTTATGAGTATCAACAAGAGGATAGCGAAACAATTCTTGAATATATCGAACCCCAAAATCACAGCTCAAATACAATAATTGCTTTACCTATTTACGCCTATAAAAACGATATTTTCTTAGGTATTGAGAAAAGGGATCTACCTGTTCCTCAGCTTAATGATGGGAACAGCAGTATTTTAACGGCACCAGCTTATCGACTGCCAAAAAGTGTAAGCAATATACACCAGATGAAAGGGTTTATCCGCTCGCAAAAAATATTTGACAGCACTGTTAAATCCATGCAAAAACTGGGTGAAAAATACATTCCATGCGCAGGTGTTACTTCCGAACAGGTTTATCCTTATGTAATTACCTTGGATTCACCTTCCAAATATTTATACTGGATATCCTTAGCAAAATTGTTAGAAAACAGCAACAAACTCCGCGATGGACACCTTTTAATATGCTTATACAGATTAAAGCATTTTGTTAATGATAATTATAAGATTTAAAATACTTATTCTATGGTCAGCCCTGGCAAATCGATATGATACATGTCCCAACCACCGTATTCGCTGGGTTTTAATTTAAAGCATGCGTCCCCTTTAAAATTTATGGCTTCGCTGCTTTTATCAAACAAGCCTTTGTAATGGATAAAAAAGTTCACCTTTGCATTTGTTTGGTCTTCGTCAATATCAATACTATTCATGGTGTTTGTCATTATCTCGAAGCGATTGAAGGAAGACAAAAAATTGTTGATGCTACTCACCACGTTATGCTTATCTATGGCAACACCCTCGCTATTCAAGTAGTTGGCTGTATCAACATACAACATGTCGTAGCCTTCCCCTCCTATATTCTCCATTTTTGCCATGGTAAACCTAAAAAAATAATCACAGGCTTGCTCTATGTCATATTTAGCATTGGGATGAAATTCTTCATACGTAAAACACGACATCATACCCGGTATCCTCATATCGTCCATTTCGTGTAAGAACAACTCCTCAGTAATAAAGCGATATAAATCCTCATCGGCAACCTCACATAAAGTATCTAAGGATATGTTATTTTCACCCAATATGCCGTACAAACGCTGCAGCTCGGCAGACACTTCTCCTGCATTTATTTCATCTAACTTTTTAAAAGATGGCTTGCCCATATAATCATAAACCGTCGTTCTTTTTGCCCCTTCAAACTGTTCCTCGAATTCCTCGATACTCCGCAACCAATCACTTTCAACTTCGGGCGGAAGATTATTTTCGCTCTCTCTAAACATGGCTCCGTACTTTTCCTCCAGTTCCTTTTTCTTTAATTCATTGTCTATCTTCTTATTGTAATCTGTATTTGATTTTTCGCTGGTCATGTTGTTTGATTTTAGATTGGTTAGTATTTTTAATAGATTGTTAGCACTTGAACTACCATATTTTGCAAGTTCGTTATTTTACTGCAATCAACAAACAAAATTTTGTTGTTGGATATGATGCCTCAGCTATTTTTTGTTAGTTTTGACAGGCCAGCCAAAAACTCAAACAATTATACACCTAACCTTAAAACAGAATAATAAAAATCCCAATAAATGTACACCTTTCATTCTATAAAAGAGCTACTTAATGCTTTAGTGCTGGGTAAAGATTTGCTAAGTGAGATGTTTGGCAAGCGTAAATCGTTTGATTACCGTTACGACCAAGCTGTAGAACTTATCGAGGAAAGTAAAGTGGAAGCGCTTATCGAAAAAGGTATCCTAATTAGAAATGGCCGTTACCTGGAGCTTGAAGACCAACTACTCTCCTTTTTTGAACAAATATTAGATGTTAACGAGGAAATCAATATCTCGTTAATCAACGAACACACTACCCAACTAAAGGAGAATATTGATTATTACCTTGCCGAAGACAGTGAGCACCGAAAATATAAGTACCTAAAAGCAGTTAAGGCATCGCTCCGAAAGCTGGGATTTATATGTTTACGTAACATTGTTGATTTGAACCGAAATATTGACAATACTTTTAAAACAGAGCCCAACTACAAAATTAAAATTAAGAAACTTGAAAATTTCGACCTACGAAGAATCAGCGTAAAACAACTGGTTTCGATAACTGAGCAGTTTTTAAGCGAAGATGAGCTCACTTTTTTTGCCACGGCAAAAGATGATGAGCTAAACAGAATAACAACTGAGCTAAGACTTCAGTTACAAGAAGCAAGGCATAACCTGATTGAAACAGAAAAGCAAATAATTGATTTCTTGAATCAGGTAAAACTTCAGAGTAATATCATTGAAAAAATCCGTCAGGTTAAGTACTTAAAGGATCAATTTGAATTGGAAAGCAAATCCGATATTACCGATCAACTGCGTAAAATGAATCCGTTGGTGTTTGAAAACAGACCAACTTTTCCGGTAAAGCTATCATTAGACCTATTACAGGAGGACGAAACCTACACCATTATTAAAACACTCAGCGAAAAAATAAAGAATACAGTAAAAATAAAAGTACCCCTTGCCGGTGCCATTGACTCCACATTTTTTGATGATACTGAAGAAACAAATGTATTTATCAATTTGGATAAAATGAAAAGCAATTTCTCGGCATCAGGATATCATTTGCTTGATTTTGTAATACAATATGATTACCCAAAAGAAGTAAGCTTTGAAGAAATAGTAACTTGCTATTGTCAGCTCATTTCACTTTTCGAAACAGATTTTCGATTCACTGATAAATATGTAACGCATAAAGGAACAGAATTTTCGGTCGTTTACCCAAAATAAGCTCTCAACCATGGACAATAACAACCAACAAAACATTATCATATATAATACCGCGGATGGCAAAGCATCGGTAGCACTCTATGCCAAGGATGGTATGGTTTGGATGAATCAAAGCCAGTTGGCAGAACTTTTTGCCACCTCAGTGCCCAATATCAGCATGCACATATCTAACATACTAATAGAAAAAGAGTTAGATTCTAATTCAGTTGTTAAGGATTACTTAACAACTGCCGCTGACAATAAAGAGTACAAGGTAACATTTTACTCTTTAGAAATGATTTTGGCTATTGGTTTCAGAGTGCGCAGCAAGCGTGGGACGCAATTCAGAATTTGGGCCAATAAAAACCTGAAAGAATATATGATAAAGGGTTTTGTGATGGACAATGAACGCTTGAGAAACCCGGATGGTCGCCCCGATTATTTTGATGAATTGTTGGAGCAGATAAGGGATATTCGCGCATCCGAAAAACGATTTTATCAAAAGGTTAGAGAATTGTTCGCCTTATCCAGCGATTACGACATTACGGACAAAGCCACACAAATGTTTTTTGCCGAAACACAGAACAAATTGCTTTTTGCCGTTTCGGGCAAAACAGCAGCCGAAATTATCTTAAGTCGCGCCAATGCTGATAAACCCAATATGGTCTTAACCAATTGGAAAGGTAGTATTGTTCGTAAACAGGAAATTTTTATTGCCAAAAATTATTTGCAACAAGATGAAATAGATACACTAAACCGATTAGTGATTATCTTTCTGGAAACTGCTGAATTACGCGTCAAAAACCGAATTGATATTACAATGAACTTTTGGCAGGATAACGTAGATAGAATTCTCGAATTTAACGACCAAAAAATTTTAACCGACCATGGCTCAATAAGCAACACCATGATGGAAAAGAAAATACGCGAAATTTATGAAAAATTTAATACCCAGCGAAAGGCTTTTGAAGCCCAAACGGCTGACCAACAAGACTTAAATGAGTTAAATCTATTGGCAAATACGATTACAAAAAATAAAAAGAAGAAAGATTTAGCAAATGGCAACAAGCAGCTATAAAAAAGATGTATTTGAACAGCTCAGTAAAGGCGCATTCATTTGCTCAAACAGCTCCAAACTGGAGGTTCAAAAGTGGTATAACTATATCGATGAAAACTTCGATACGTTGTATGATTATTTCAATGAAATAAACTACATACTAAGCCCAGGCGATGAATATTACCACTTTACCCGCCCCGAACAAAAAGTGAATATTACGCGCAAATTAGAACAGGCGTTTAGATGGATTGATATTGTTGATTTCAGATGTTTATGACATTAATTACCGAAGTGTTGCCCATGATTACCTATATTACAAATTTCATTTTGAATAATTTATAAAACTAATCCTCCTTAACCCATTCCTCCACATCGCCATTGTAAGAAATAGGGCTTCGGTCGTTGCTATTAATGCTTAAGGAAGCATTTTCTTTTCCGGCTATTTCCAGATAAAACTGATATTGATCGTTATCCTCTTTCATGCTAAAGGCAATTGTAATCTTACGTTTTTTATCATCCATTTTAAACTCCTTATTTTGCATTATCCCCTCGAAATGAAAACCACCTCGTTCACCAGGGGTAACACTGTAAGCCCTTCCAAAAAAAGGCATGCTCACAAAAGCACTGTCGCCCGATATTCGCAAATAATTGGGATTACTAAACAAATCCATATTTTTATATCCCATCGGGAAAGCTCTTTGCGCAACAAACTCGATGGGTTTTTCTTTTATCATTACCTTCAATTGCTCAAAAGTTTGCATTTTACTTGAACGCTTATCCAAAATCGTTGTTTCTGTACTTTGACACCATGCATCGGTAAACACAAAAAACAATGCAAGTACGAATACTACTTTTATATTTTTAACCATGACTTTATAATAAATGGATTAACTACTTTTGCATCAATTTTAATACCATAAGATACAAAATCAAATGAGCAACATTAAGCAAAATGGTGATTTTTCGACTAAATGTTTTGTTTGCGACAAGAAATTAGAGCAAAAAGAATTTAAAAACGAAATTACCAACTTGCCCGTTTGTGCACAATGTAAAGGCACAGAGCAGGAAAAAGCCAAAGAAAAAGAAGTCTTAGACTCGTTAGCAGATGGCTTTGTATGTGGGTGCATTTGACAATTAGCAATTATCAATTAACAGTTATCAGTTATCAGTCAAGATTTAAACCACTATATTACTGTTTACTGATCACTGTTTACTGTTTACTGATCACTGAATACTAAAAAATGAATTACCTTTCTGTAGAAAACCTAACCCATCATTGGGGCGATATACAACTTTTCGACAACTTGACCTTTGGGGTGTCGGAGGGACAAAAAATTGGTTTGATTGCCCGCAATGGAGCTGGTAAAACCACCCTACTCAATATTCTGGCCGGTGTGCTGCCCAACGAAAGCGGACAGGTGACCTACCGCAAAGGCATTTCTGTGGGTTATTTGCAACAGCTTCCCGCTTTAAATCCCGACCATACTGTCATGGAGGAGATATTCGCCTCTGACAATCCGCAAGTAATAGCCATAAGAGCCTACGAGAAGGCACTGATTGATGAAAACCACGATGAACTGGGAGATCTAATTCAGGAGCTGGACAAGCTCAATGCATGGGATTTTGAATCAAAGATTAAACTTATCCTCTCGCAGCTTAAGATCACCAATTTCGACCAGCAGATTGGACAGCTATCTGGGGGACAGAAAAAGAGGGTGGCACTGGCCAATATCCTTATTAATGAGCCGCAGTTTTTAATATTGGATGAGCCCACCAACCACCTGGATTTGGAGATGATAGAATGGTTGGAAGCCTATTTGGAGCGCTCACGATGTACATTAATGATGGTGACCCACGACCGTTACTTTTTAGACCGTGTGTGCAACGAAATAATAGAGCTGGCCGACCAAACACTTTATCCATACAAAGGCAACTACGCAAACTTTCTGGAAAAACGAGATGAACGAATCCAAACCCATAGTGCCCAAGTTGATAAAGCCAAAAACCTACTCAAAAAAGAGCAAGATTGGATGAATCGTATGCCTCAGGCACGCGCCACCAAGGCAAAATACAGGATTGATGCCTTTTACGATTTAAAGAAAAAAGCCAACAGCGGCACCACCGAACAGAGCTTGAATTTGGATATCCAATCGGCACGTTTGGGCAAAAAAATTATCGAATGCCATAACGTAAGCAAGGCTTATGGCGACTTAAAGATATTGGAAGATTTTAGCTACAAGTTTGCCCAAGGCGAAAAAGTGGGTATCATCGGTAAAAACGGAACTGGGAAAACCACTTTCTTAAATATTTTAACCAGTGCCATGGAGCCCGATAGTGGCTATCTGGAAACGGGCGAAACCGTGGTGGTGGGTCATTACCGCCAGAGCGGAATGGATATTGACCCCTCCAAAAGAGTATTGGATGTTATCTCTGATATCTCAGAAAATATTACGGTAGGATCGGGTAGCACCATGAGTCCATCGGCATTTCTCCGCTATTTTCTATTTCCTAACGAAATGCATCACGTGTTGGTTGAAAAAATTAGCGGTGGTGAAAAGAAACGGCTGTACCTAATGACGGTATTGATGAAGAACCCTAACTTTTTGATTCTGGATGAGCCTACCAACGATTTGGATATTTTCACCCTAGCCCTGTTGGAAGAATATCTGCTGAACTTTAAAGGATGCGTGCTCATTGTATCGCACGACCGCTATTTTATGGACAGAATAGTGGATCATCTTTTTGTATTCGAAGGACAGGGGGTCATCAAGGATTTTCCGGGTAACTACTCCATTTATCATGATTTTAAAACGGAGGAAGAAAAGGAGCTTCGGAAATTAGAGAAGCAGGCCAAGAAAGAACCCGCCAAACCAATTCCTACCAAAGAAAAAGCACGTAAGCTAAGCTTTAAGGAAAAAAAGGAGATGGAGGATTTGGAAAAAGAAATTGCAAAACTAAATACCGAAAAAGAAAACATTGAAAACGAAATGAACTCCGGCACATTAGATGCCGAAGTACTTACCGACAAAGCAAAACGCCTAAGCACCATCATGGAGTTGGTGGACGAAAAAGAAATGCGCTGGTTGGAGTTGAGCGAGATTGAAGAGTAGCGATAAATGTTGACTTATTGAGGGATTGCAATGCCAATTTGAGATGTGATTGCATCTTAGCTACCCCAAACCTCCCGCACGACTGCGGGACAGGCTCTAAAGGGGCTTTGATTTACAGCTTTTCAATGAAGTTTGAAAGTATATCCCCATGAGAATAGAATTCTCTTATTTGAAGAGTGCCCAAGTCCCCTTTAGGGGATTTAGGGGTAAAACAGGAAAATTTACGACTTGGGTAAGCCTGACGAAATCATCTTAAAATAGCAATAAGCATCAATTTACTACCCCCTATAACTTTCCATTTATCACTAAACAAAGCTTAGTGCTTACAAAATAATAGTAAGCAAACTAAATTTTAACTATTTTTTTACCCAAAAAATTTTCTTGCAAAATTTTTTATACTACATTTGCACGCAATAAACAAGACAAGATGACTCACATTGTATTTTTTTACAGCTTTTATTTTTACTTTTTTGGATTCTGTAATCAAAGAGAGGTGGGTAAATAGTATATAAATTTTAACAAAAAATTTAAAGTCCCGCCTTACACAGGTGGGACTTTTTTTATTTTAAGCATACAACAAATAAACGGGATTAATATATGTTTGTAATATACTCCGATGATGAAGAAAACTAAAAAAATAGCAATACAAGGTGGCGGCGGCTCAAACCACGAAATTGCTGCCAAGGCCTACTTTGAAACCAATGATATTGAAACTGTGGAATGTAATTCTTTTGAAGAACTTTTCGCAACCTTGAAAAAAGATAGTTCCGTCTACGGTATAATAGCCATCGAAAACACTTTGGTGGGCAGCATTTTGCAAAATTACACCTTGCTAAAGGATTCTGGTTTGGTAATCATTGGCGAATACAAACTGCGCATTAAACATCAACTATTGGCATTGCCCGGTCAAACCATCCAGGATATCACCGAGGTTCACTCCCACCCTATGGCATTGGCACAGTGCACGGAGTTCTTCAAGCAATATCCTCATATTAAAATGATATCTCGCGACGATACAGCCCTGAGCGGCAAATGGATCCGCGACAACCAACTAAAAGGCATGGCTGCCATAGCTCCACAGCTGGCTGCCGAAAAATATAACCTGGAAATAATTGCCAAAGACATAGAAACCAACAAACGTAACTTTACACGCTTCCTGATTATATCCGACAAAGGAAAGATAGAAGTGGAAGAACTCTTGATGGAGAACAAAGTTAATAAGTCGTCCTTGGTTTTTTCCCTTCCTCACTCCGAAGGAAGCCTCTCCAAGGTGCTTTCGGTATTGGCCTTTTATAATATCAACCTATCTAAAATACAATCGCTTCCTATTGTTGGGCAGGAATGGGAATATTTGTTTTACATCGATTTAGTTTTTGAAGATTACAACCGATACTTGCAATCCTTGGATGCAATCCGCCCGCTAACCAAAAACCTAAAAAGCCTGGGCGAATATCACGTTTGCAAAAGATCCTACGATACGGTGAGCAACGACAACAGGTCTCTTTCTGAACAAAAAACATTTTAATCATGCAAATTCAGCCAGCCAATCGCATAAGCGAAGTACAAGAATACTATTTCTCAAAAAAATTGAGAGAGATAGACCAAATGCGCCAACAAGGCATAAGCGTTATCAACTTGGGCATTGGCAACCCCGACAGACCGCCACATGCCGAAGTATTGGATACGCTTCACCAAACTTCTTCGGATCCAGATAATCATGGATACCAAAGTTACATTGGTGTTGCAGAGTTACGCAACGCTTATGCGCAGTGGTACAAAACGTACTTTAAGGTTGAGCTGAACCCCGCCAACGAAATTCTACCGCTGATAGGTTCCAAAGAGGGTATCATGCATGTTTCGATGGCTTTTTTAAATCCTGGCGATCAGGTTTTGATTCCCAATCCTGGCTATCCCACCTATGCTTCGGTATCGAACCTGGTAGAAGCCAAAATGATAAGCTACGATCTGGAAGAGCATCTGAATTGGCAACCCGATTTTGATAAATTGGAAGCCATGGATCTGAGCAAGGTGAAAATGATGTGGGTTAATTATCCTAACATGCCAACGGGTGCCAATGCCACTTTGGAGCTATTTGAGAAACTGGTACGTTTTGGTAAAAAGCACAACATACTTATTTGCAACGACAACCCATACAGTTTTATATTAAACGAAGATCCGTTGAGTATTTTTCGCATTGAGGGTGCCAAGGACATTTGCATTGAGCTAAACTCTTTGAGTAAATCGCACAATATGGCCGGATGGCGCGTGGGCATGGTAGCTGCCGCCCCCGAATTTATTCAGTACATTATTCGTGTAAAAAGCAACATGGACAGCGGCATGTTTAAACCCTTACAATTAGCTGCTGCAAAAGCATTGAGTTTAGATAAGGACTGGTACAAAGAAGTGAACCGTGGCTATTTGGAACGTAGAGAACTGGCTTGGCAAATAATGGATATGTTGGGTTGCAGCTACAGCAAAAACCAATCGGGCATGTTTATCTGGGCCAAAATACCGCAGCAAATAGAATCGTCGGAAAAGTTATCGGACGAGATATTAAACAATGCCCGTGTTTTTATTACACCGGGTAGTATTTTTGGCAGCCAAGGCAATAGATATATCCGCATTTCCCTTTGCTCATCAATGGAAGTACTAAAGGAATCGATACAAAGAATAAAGCAAAACTATTACGCATAGGCGGATAGCAATCTCCATATGCCAGATAGCTTAAATAATTAATTACGAAATAAATTTATTTACCTGAATACATAAAAATACGACTATGAATAAGATGATACCATTAGACCTTGAAAAAATCAGTCTTCCTGGTTTGGAGCTGGAACGCCCCTGGATGATTGCAGGCCCATGCAGTGCCGAAACAGAAGAGCAGGTGTTAGAAACTGCCAAACAACTGTCGGCAGCTGGATATAAAATTTTTAGAGCTGGCATTTGGAAGCCTCGTACCCGTCCAGGTGCTTTTGAAGGTGTGGGCACCTTAGGTTTGCCTTGGTTAAAAAGAGGAAAAGAAGAAACAGGGATGTTCGTAGGCACCGAGGTAGCCAATGCGCACCATGTTTTTGAAGCCATCAAAGCAGGTATCGATATTCTTTGGATAGGCGCACGCACAACCGCTAATCCTTTTGCCGTTCAGGAAATTGCCGATGCCCTTAAAGGTGTTGACCTGCCCGTTTTGGTGAAAAACCCCGTAAACCCCGACCTTGAACTTTGGATTGGAGCGCTGGAACGAATCAACCAGGCAGGTATCAAAAAACTGGCGGCCATCCATCGCGGTTTCTCTACCTACGATAAAACCAAATACCGTAACCATCCGCAATGGCAAATTCCTATTGAGCTAAAAAGACGTATTCCTAATTTACCCATCCTCTGCGACCCATCGCACATAGGCGGTAAAAGTGAATTGATTTACGAAATTTCGCAAGAAGCCATGGACCTTGATTTTGATGGTTTAATTGTTGAGTCGCACCGTTGCCCTGCAAAAGCATGGAGCGATGCCAGCCAGCAAGTTACACCTGATGAGCTAAAGGCCATTACCGATAAGATCATACTCCGTGCACCCCAAATTGGCGGAAAACCACGTGTTACCCTCGATGAGTTACGTCAAGAAATTGATAAGCTGGACGACTCAGTACTGGAGATACTTCAGAAAAGAATGGAGATATCAGAGGCCATCGGTATCTATAAAAAAGAAAATAACATTACCATTTTGCAAACACGTCGCTACGACGAAATTATGAACAACCGGAAGGAACGCGGTGCAAAACTTGGTTTGTCGGAAGATTTCCTAACTGCCCTGTTTGAAGACATTCATGAGGAGTCAGTGGCCCGTCAGAATAAGATAATGAATAAATAAAAAAATAAGTATCAAGATATGAGTATCAAGTATCAAAGCCTGTCCCGCCAAAGCGGGGATGTGAGTATGGAGACTGAAAAATTAGACGAATACATCCTCTCACTCAATACCATGTACTTTGTACTTGATTCTTGATTCTTGATTCTTGATACTTGATTCTTGACACTTGATACTTGATACTTTGTACTTAATTCTTTGTACTTGATACTTGATACTTGATACTTGATACTTTGTACTTGATACTTGATACTTGATACTTTTATAAAATATGAAAATATGCATACTGGGTGCTGGTAAAATGGGCACATGGCTTACCGATGCACTTTGCTTGAGCCATGATGTAGCTATTTACGATCCCAACTTTGAGAAACTGAAATATATTTTCAATACGCGTCGCCTAACCAAACTCAACGAAATAACTGAGTTTGAACCGGAGCTATTGATTAATGCGGTTACGCTAAAATTTACCATCGCGGCATTTGACGAGGTACTTCCTTATTTGCCCAAGAGCTGTATTATTTCTGATATTTCATCCGTAAAAACGGGATTTCAGGAATACTACGATAAAACTGGTATGCGCTATGTTTCTACCCATCCCATGTTTGGCCCTACTTTTGGAAACTTAAAAGCACTGCGCGAGCACCATGCCATCATCATTTCGCAAGGCGACCATTTGGGTAAGGCCTTTTTTAAAGATTTTTTTGGCAGCCTGGGACTCAACATCCATGAGTATTCGTTTATTCAGCATGATGAAACCATTGCTTATTCCTTGTCCATCCCCTTTTCATCCACTTTGGTTTTTGCATCCGTTATGAAAAAACAAGATGCGCCCGGAACTACCTTTCACAAGCACCTGGATATTGCCAAAGGACTATTGAGCGAGGACGATTATCTCCTTTCCGAAATTCTGTTTAACCCCTTCACCGCCGGTCAGGTTGAGAAAATAAGGTTGAAACTAAAGGAATTATTGCATATTATTGAGGATAAGGATTCGGCTAAGATGAGAGCATTTTTAGCCGAAGTCAGAGGGAATATTCAGGATTAGGAGGAAGAGCAAAAATAAAGAGGGATAAAACAAATAAAAGCATCTAGCCATAAACAAACTGAGGAGATAGACAAGTAGAAGTATTTCATAGCAGGCAAAATCTAGATTACGTAAACCAAAGTAATCTTTTTTCGATTCGCTTTTTTTAATGAAGTTCTGTTACCACATTAAAAGCTTCAAGCAAAGAGGTCGAAAACCATTTTATTCGACTTAATCGTAAACATTTTTGAGCAAAACCTTAACTAAATTTGTGTTTTTGCGTAAGAATACTTTAGATTCAATTGAAGCAAAATTGTACGATGATTAAATACATCCTATTTATCTTATTTATAACTCTATTTCAAACAAACAATACTTGGGCTCAAAAGTATATTGTAGGTGGTGATTTTGATTATGCTCCATTTTCTTTTGTTGATAAAACCGGAACTGCTCGCGGCTTAGATATTGATTTATTAAAAGCCCTGTCGGTTGAAAGCAATGTAAAATTCACTTATAACCTTAGCCGATGGGACAGTGCATTAAGCTATATTCAATCGGGTAAAATTGATATTATTACAGGCATCATCTTTACAGAAGAGAGGGAGCAGTTTGTTGATTTTACCTATCCTATACATACTGAATACTATTCCATTTTTATCCGTAAAGACTTACATTTTAATGATATCACAAGCCTGTATAACTACAGGTTAACGGTTTTAGAAAAAGACGTTTCAATTGAGAATTACCTTATCCCAATGGGTCTTTATCGTAATTATACGGTGGCTAAATCATTACCTGAAGCACTGGCTCAAATTGAAATTGGACGAACGGATTATGTAATAGCACCGCATTCGTTGGGAATGAATGAGCTTGAAAACAATGATTATAAAAATATTGAAATAGGAGGCTCGCCTATAATTCGCAGCATTTATTGTATGGCTGTAAAAAAAGGAAATACCGAATTGCTTGGCATTTTAAATAAAGGTATTTCAGCATTACGTAACAGTGGAAAACTCACTGAAATAAAGAATGAATGGAAAGTTTATAACCAAGAGGACATACAAAGTAGTCGACTAGCTCATGATATTAAATATATTCTGATTATAGCCTACGCATTATTAATGTTTGTTTTTACTTGGGTTTGGTTGCTTCGTATTCAAATCAGGAAAAAGACAAAGAGCCTCAACCTCAAAAATCAGGAGTTTCAAAAAAGTGAGGAGAAATTCCGACTCATCACAGAAAACTCAAGCGATATCTTCTGGCATCTGGATAAAAATTTCCTTACTACCTATATTAGTCCGGCTGATGAACGAATCAGAGGTTTTAAGCAAGAAGAAGTGATAGGCACTTATCTTTGGTCGATATTAAAACCCGAAGGAATCCAATTGCTAAAGGAGGCCAATGAGAAACG
The DNA here is from genome assembly GCA_024635585.1 of Saccharicrinis sp. GTDB lineage: Bacteria > Bacteroidota > Bacteroidia > Bacteroidales > Marinilabiliaceae > Saccharicrinis. The sequence goes on from JAGXIP010000221.1 coordinate 36,236, forward strand.
TATGGCTATGGATAGTAAAGAGGAGAAAACTGCACCGGCGATTTACGAGTTGGAGGTGATTTGTAAGGATGGTAGCTGGATTTGGGTTGAAACCACTGTAACAGCCTATTGCGATGCAGAAGGAAATATAGCAGGTTATCATGGCGTTACAAGGGATATATCGGAACGAAAAAAAGCAGAGCAAGCTTTGCAGAAAAGCGAAATGCAACTAAAAGAATTAAATGCTACCAAAGACAAATTATTTTCGATTATTGCCCATGATTTAAGAAGTCCTTTTAATTCAATTATTGGTTTTAGCACTATTTTGGCCGAACAAGTGAGAAACAAGGATATGGAGGGTATTGAAGAATATTCCAACATCATTAGTACTGCCTCACAAAACGCGATGGATTTGCTTTCTAATTTAATGGAGTGGGCATTATCACAAACCGGCAAGATTATTTTCGCCCCTAAATATTTAGATATAAATGTTTTAATTAATGAAAACGTCCGTTTTTATACAGATATAGCTAAGCAAAAGTCGATAAGCATATTAAACACTACAAATGTTCCTTCGTTTGTAAAGGCCGATAGAGCCATGATCAATACTATTTTAAGAAATCTTATTTCCAATGCCATTAAATTTACACCCTGCAAAGGTAGTGTGGAGATATCAAGTGAAGTGAAAAATAACAAGGTAGTGGTAGCCGTAAAGGATAGCGGTATAGGCTTGTCAAAAGCGTCCATAGAAAATCTATTCCGATTAGATACCCAAAACTCTAAATTGGGCACTCAAAATGAAAAAGGAACAGGACTTGGGCTAATGCTTTGTAAAGAATTTATTGAAAAGCATCACGGAATAATGCGGGTAGAAAGTGAGCTTGGCGAAGGCGCTGTGTTTTCATTTACCTTACCTTGTAATACGGATGAGGCTGTTTAAGTAATATGCTAGTTGTCTTTTTCCTACAATCCCATTTTTAGCAACTCCCCCAAAAAAGAAACTCCCACCGAAGCGGGAGTATAGGAATGTTTTCCTTCGGCCAAATGGCCTTATTGTGATAAGATTCTAATAGCAACAAATATAGAAGATTTATTTGAATCAACAAATACTTATCCTAAAGAATCATCCTAATAGTTCAAAGTTTTGAGCAATGTTTGGTTGTTACATAAAATAAATTTTTATATTTAAAGGTTTTTGTTCTGGTGCGATGCCGGAATTTTTTATGCAACCTGGATAAACGTAAATTATGAGTAAAATATTAGGACTTGACCTGGGAACCAATAGCATTGGATGGGCTGTGGTGGAAACTGAAGATAATAAAACCTTTACGCCTGTTGATAAGGGGGTACGCATTTTTCAAGAAGGTGTTAAAATAGAGAAAGGGGTAGAGGGGTCAAAAGCTGCGGAACGAACTGGATATAGAAGTGCACGACGGTTAAAATATCGACGGAAATTAAGAAAAATAGAAACCTTGAAGGCGCTTGTTCAATTTGATTTATGCCCACCACTTAGCACTGATGAATTAAATAATTGGCGTTATAAAAAAGATTATCCTACCAATGAAGCGTATAGAAATTGGTGGTTGACAGATAATGATGCTAATATTGAAACAAGAAAAGAGCAAACAAAGAATCCATATTATTTTCGGTTTTTAGTGGCTACTAAAAAACTTGATTTGCGAGCTCAAGAAAATAGGTACGCACTTGGTAGAGCTATATATCATATGGCTCAACGGAGAGGGTTTTTAAGTAATCGATTAGAGAGCACAAAGGAAAGTGAAGGTGCAGTTAAAAGTGGTATTGCCGAAATAAGTAAGGCCAAAGGTGAAAGAACCTTAGGACAATATTTTTATGATCTTTATTTAAAAGGTGATAAAATACGTGACCATTATACCCATCGCGAAGACCACTATCTGGAGGAGTTTAATCATATTTGTAAAACGCAGGAGTTGCCTACTGAGCAGATAGATATTTTGCGAAAAGCTATATTTTATCAGCGACCCCTCAAGTCGCAAAAAGGATTGATTGGTACATGCCCGTTTGAAACTAATAAGCCTCGTTGCGCTGTATCTCATCCTTTATTTGAAGAATATAGGATGCTTTGTTTTTTAAACAATATTAAAATTAAAACGCCTGATGACGAAAAACTACGTGTTTTAAGTGAAAAAGAAAGAGAAGATGTAATGCCTGTTTTCTACCGAAAAAGTAAAGAGCATTTTGATTTTGATGATATTGCCAAACAACTGGCTCCTAAAAAACAATATAAATACTTTAAATCTGCAGATAAAAACCCCGAAGACTGGTTGTTTAATTATACGATGAAAACAACGGTTAGCGGCTGTCCAGTATCAGCACGTTTTAAATCGGTATTTGGTGATGATTGGAAAAGTTTGTCCATACCACATATCCGTGAAAAAGATAAAAAAGCATCCTTTATAAATATCGATGACGTTTGGCATGTACTGATGACATTTGATTCTGATGAAAAACTGGCCGCATTTGCGACAGAAAAATTAAAGTTGAATGAAGAACAAAAAAAGGAGTTTGTCAATATACATCTGAAACAAGATTTTGCTTCCCTAAGCTTAAAAGCCATAAACAAGATTTTACCGTATTTGCAACAAGGACTTATTTATTCACATGCCGTTTTTTTGGCCAACATGGAAGCTGTTATCCCTGCCGATATTTGGAGTGATAAAGAAAATCGTGAACTTATTCAAAACGAGATTCACCAAATCATTCAAACCCAAAACGAGGAAAAGCAAATTGTTGATATTGTTAATGGACTTATTAAGCATAATAAAGAAGCTGATGCAGTTTGGAGTAAAGAGGCGATAGATTTGTATCAAGCCGATTTGTTGAAACAGATTAAGATATATTATGGCGAAAATACTTTTGAGGCCTTTAAATTGGAAAGGAAGGAGCGGATTGAAAAAAATGCGTTTGAATTATTTTCCCATCAAATGCAAAAGAAAATGGGTTGTGGAGAGTATGCCAAGATGCAGCGTATCGACGACCGCATTAAATCATTTTTAGCGGATCAATTTGAAGTTAACGGGAGCGCTGAAAAATTATATCATCCTTCCGCCATTGAAACCTTTAAGCCTGCAAAAAAATCAGAGGATGGCAACTATTATTTGGGTAGTCCGATGACAAACTCGGTCAGAAACCCAATGGCAATGAGGGCACTTCACCAATTACGTAAGGTTGTAAATGAATTAATTAAGGCTGAAACTATTGATGAATCCACTACTATACATATTGAAATGTCGCGTGGATTAATGAATGCCAATGAACGCAAGGCATTACAAAACTGGCAACGTAAACGTGAAACTGAACGCAAAAAATATGCAGAGGAAATTAAAAAGCATTTTGATGCTCAAGGTATAAAAGCCGAGCCAAACGAAAGTGAGATATTAAAATATCAGCTGTGGGAAGAACAAAAGCATATTTGTATTTATACAGGCAATAACATTGGTTTGAGTGATTTTTTAGGCGGAGGAACAAGTTATGATATCGAACATACCATTCCACAAAGTCTTTCCTTTGATAATTCGCAGGTTAATAAGACGCTCTGTGAAAATAAATTTAACAGAGCTGATAAACGGAACAAAATACCCTACGGACTCACCAATCATGAAATTATACTGGAGCGTATTGGACATTGGAAAATAAATTTCGAAAATCTGGATAAACAAATCATTCAAGCTGTCAGAAGTGCTAAAGGAGCAGCTACAAAAGAAGCAAAAGACAAAGCGATTCAGAAAAGGCATGAGTTGACGTTTGAACGTAATTACTGGCGAGATAAATATCAACGCTTTACCATGAGGGATGTACCAAGCGGATTTAAAAACAGTCAACTTGTGGATATAGGTATTATTACAAAATATTCAAGACTATACCTTCAAACCTTATTTAATAAAGTGTTTACCGTAAAAGGAAGTACAGTTGCCGATTTTCGTAAGTTTTGGGGCTTGCAGGATGTATATGAGAAAAAAGCACGGGTTAATCATGTGCACCATTGCATTGATGCCATAACCATAGCCTGTATGACCAAGCCTCAATATGAAAAGCTTGCCAATTTTTATCATGATTGGGAAGGCTTGCGTGAAGATGGACACGATAAAAAGCCAGTTTTTGATAAACCTTGGCCTACTTTTACCGAGGATGTTAAGAAAATAGAAAACGAGCTGTTTGTATCGCATTATACTCCCGATAACTTACCCAAGAACAATAAGAAGATACTTCGCAAACGTGGTAAAAAACAATACGACAGTAAGGGTAATCCAATTATTCAAACTGGTGACTCGGTGAGAGGTAGCTTACACAAGGATACTTTTTATGGTGCTATTGAAAGGGAAGTAGAAAACAAAAAGGGGGAACTTGAAAAAGTTATCAAATATGTAGTCCGCAAAAAGGTGGGAGATCTATCAGATGCCGATCTTAACAATATTGTTGACGATAAAGTCCGTGAAATAGTTGAGGAAGCTAGAAAAATGGAAAAATCCTTGCTGAAAAAAATTGAAGGACTAAGAAAAGATCTGCAAAAAGCAGAGGAGCACGACGAATCAGATATCAAAAGCGCAATTGTTGCAATTGAAGAACATATATTAGGATTGTATTGCATGCCCAATAAAAATGGTACACCGGTACCAATAAAAAAAGTACGCTTATTTCAGCCTACAGTTACCAATCCGCTAGCTATTAAAAAACAGCGAGATAAAAAGAAGGATGGATCTAAGGAGTACAAACAAAATTATTATGCAGCCAATGATGGTAATTATATGATGGCCATATACGAGGGTAAGGATTTGAAGGGTAAAGTAAAGAGGGATTTTGAGTTGGTTAATATCATGAAGGCAGGTGAATACTTTAAGAAGTCGGTTCAATCTACGCTGCAGCCTCAGGGTATTGATCAGTTTGAAGGCTTATTCCCCAAGTTTAAAATAAATGGAAAATTGGAACTGCCTCATAAAGCCAACATCAAAATTGGGACTATGGTAATTTTATGGGAAAATACTCCCGAAGAAGTTTGGGATTTAGAGATGAAAGACATAAAAAAGAGATTGTATAAAGTGGTTGGTTTAAGTATAAATAGAATAAAATCGGGAAACAAGTTTTATGAATTTGGGATGAGTGTATTGCGCTTTCATCAAGAAGCGAATGCTGCAAGTGAGTTGAAAACACAAGATGGGATGTTCCAACATGACGAACCATATATTCCTCAAAGAAAAATGAGTCATAACCAGTTTGATGCATTAGTGGAGCATGTTGACTTTAAAATTTCCACCCTCGGCAAAATCATCAAAATAAAATAGTTAACACCACCTTTTCCAAAGTTCTGTGCTTTGGAAAAGGTTTTACTTTTCATACCCTGGGTTCTATATAACTCCAGTAAATCGGAACAGATACTGTGTGAGCCACGCATTCCCCCCGAAGGGGGGAAACTATCAATAACCGTGTGTTTCACGCACGGTAGAGCGTGTAGTAATCTTACAGCCCCAAAGGGGTTGAATTATAAAGATTATTATTACAAATTTTCCTCCCCAAATTGTATAATTCATCATGGTTTTATCCTTTCAGGACATTTTCATAGAAGGCTAGCAACGGAAAAAACTAAAAATAAATTTGCTATTTGTATAAATATTTTGTAAAATTAAATCATCTTTTAACAAGCTAATTTTAACAAACATATTTAAACTATGGGTATTCTACAGCAAAACATTGTAAAATCTCAAGTAAATAGAGAGATTTACTACCACCACTACAAAAATTTCATTAAACCAAAGCGAACAGCTGGATACCCCAAGCAAATAGCATGTTGCACAGGCTAAAATGCATCCAACCATAGGCAAAGCGCATATTATACCGACGGAACACCTTGTTACCATTGGCAAAGCGTTTGTTACAGTGGTGGGACTTCATATTATAGCAGCGTAACACCACATACCCAAAGCAAAGCGCATGTACCATCAGCGAATCACGTATTACACCAGCGAAACAGCATGTTACCATAGGCAAAGTGCTTATTACAACAACGGATTGCATGTTACAGTGATCAAAGCGCATGCTACCACCGTAACACCCCTTTTCGCAGTGGTAACAAACTCTTTGATTAGCGTTACAAGGGGTTTTCCTTACGCAACAAGCTCTTTGATTCAGGTAAGCCAGTTTTAGCCTCAAAAACAAGTGCTTAGGTTTGTATAACTCCCGCTTAGCTTAAGCGTTAAGCATATTTTATTATTGTTTTAGGTTCTTCTTCGCCAAGATAGGTAGCACATGCAGATGTCGAAGTCTCTCTTTTGTGTTTTTTTAAACAATGATTTAATCTTTTAAATTTTAACGGATGAACAAATCAAGAATGTCAGTTGCAGATTTGCTGTATCAATGCTCCTTGCGCATTAACAACAGTTTAAATGACCCTATGGTATTAAATGCTGTTTCGCAGTATGGTTATACCTCCGAAAAGTTACAAACATGTAAGGCTTTACTAAGTGAATCGGAGAGATTATCGGACATGTTCGAGAAGGAATATGGTGAGGTAAATGCTGCCTTCGCACTACGCGATAAACAACAGGAGAAAGCGGGTGCCACCTACAATAAGATTTTTGCGGTGTCTAAGGTAGCTTTAAAAGACAATCCCTCGGCACAAGTAGCGTTACAAATGACCGGGCGCAGAGCCGTGCGGACGAGTAAATGGTTGAATCAAACAAAAGTATTTTATAACAACATACTGGCCAACCAGGAATGGCTAAGTGCAATGGCTTCGTTTGGTATTACTGCCGAAATGATTACCGCAGGATTAGAAGAAATAAAAGCCGTAGAATCGTATGGCGAAGTTATTTTAAGCGAGAAGGGCGATGCCCAAAATGCCACTATTATGCGAGATAATAAATTGGAAGAGCTGCACGAATGGGTTTCCGATTATGAGGACATTGCCCGTGTGGCATTAATGGATCAACCACAATTGCTCGAAAAATTGGGTATAGTGGTTAAAAAATAGTTTTTAATGTACGGGGTACGATTGTATATCGTACCCCGAGTAATATTCACCTATCCTATTACTTCGTTTATCAATGCTTTTTAACTTTGTTAAGTGCTTGGCGTAAAATAAAATCCTTACCAAAATACAACGCCATGCTAAAACGAACCCTATTTTTTACAAATCCGTCTTACCTCAGTACCCGACAACAACAATTGGTAGTTCAAAACACAGAAACCAAAAATGAAAAAACCGTACCCATTGAGGACATCGCGTTGGTGGTTCTGGAAAATCCTCAGATTACGGTAACCCTACCTACCTTACAACAATTAAACGCCTACAATGTAGCCGTAATCTGTTGCGACGATAAGCACATGCCGGCCTCCATGCTACTCAATCTGGACGGCCATCATTTACAAAGCGAACTATTCCGGCAGCAGTTAGACAGTACGCAGCCCTTAAAAAAGCAGTTGTGGCAGCAAACCATACAGTGTAAAATAAAAAACCAGGCAGCCATGCTCAAGGCTAAAGGCAAACCTATGGGTGCTTTGTTGTCCTTGGCAGCCTCAGTCAAGAGTGACGATACGAGCAACCGTGAAGGAACAGCAGCACGCGAATATTGGAGCTTGTTGTTTGGCAACGGTTTTATCCGCGATAGATATGGAGATGCTCCCAACCCCTTTTTAAATTATGGATATATCATTTTGCGGGCAGCAGTAACCCGTGCATTGGTTGGCTCCGGATTACTCCCAACCTTGGGTATCCACCACAAAAATAGGTATAATGCATATTGCCTTGCCGACGACATCATGGAGCCTTACCGCCCTTATGTGGATGATGCGGTGTACGAACTATGGGAGTCCGGTAACAAGGATATGATATTAGATAAAGAAACCAAAGCTTATTTGCTAAACGTACTTACCTGCGATGTGAAAATTGGTAAGGTAAAACGTCCGCTGCTAGTTGCCCTATCACACACAACCGCTTCGCTGGCACGTTGTTTTAGCGGAGAAGAAAAGAAAATAGCCTATCCGGTTTTTTAAATTTTACACCGAGGGCTTCGCTTTAAGCGAAACCCTCGGTAGGAAGATGCCAAAGTTATTGATTATGGAACACATACGTTTAAATGCCTATCAGATTATGTGGTTATTTGTATTTTTCGATTTGCCGGTAAGCTCCAAAAAGGAACGGAAACTGGCCTCCGCTTTTCGCAAAGATCTATTAAGAGATGGATTTTCGATGATGCAGTTTAGCGTTTACACACGCCATTGCGCCAGTAAGGAAAGTGCCGATGTGCACGAAAAGCGAATAAAAAACCTTGTGCCCGGCAAAGGACAAGTGACCATTTTGCGCATAACCGACAAACAATACAGCAACATTATTAACATGTGGGGCAAAAAGAAACAGTTAAATGAAAGTACCCCGCAGCAGTTGGAGTTATTTTAAACTGTTGCGATCCATTTTATACAGTTTCAAAGTTTTGGGCTTTAAAAAAGATAGCTTACATTTGAAAACGTACTTTGACATGCTGAAAAAATTACCAAATATTGGTTTCATTTTCACTTCTGTGTTCATTTTTTTAAGTTAAAAATAGCACCAAAAGCCCATTTACAGTGGCATATAGGGCGCGCAGTTGTGGTTTGATTCTAATATTCAATAAGATATACCCAAAGAACTCGAAAAACCAACACTTTTGGAGTTGTGGTTTGATTCTAATATTCAATAAGATATACCATTAATGGAACTATAGATAATTCCGCAGCAGTTGTGGTTTGATTCTAATATTCAATAAGATATACCTTGTTCGTCGTATATAAGCTCACTTGATATGTTGTGGTTTGATTCTAATATTCAATAAGATATACCAGAACATTTCAATGTCGGTGAAATCATCTGTTGTGGTTTGATTCTAATATTCAATAAGATATACCTAGGTTAGGATTTGAATAGGCAAGAAACTGGTTGTGGTTTGATTCTAATATTCAATAAGATATACCACTGTTGCACTTGGTTCAGGAGAATGTTATGTTGTGGTTTGATTCTAATATTCAATAAGATATACCGAAACTAAAATAAACGAGCACCTATGAAAAGTTGTGGTTTGATTCTAATATTCAATAAGATATACCTAAACTTAGATTAGATATAAACGTTTACGAGTTGTGGTTTGATTCTAATATTCAATAAGATATACC
>JAGXIP010000222.1 GCA_024635585.1 Saccharicrinis sp.
AAAGTGAGGTCGGAAGCGTTGGCATGGGCAACGGCTCGAAATAACAAGGATGCAAAAATCAATTGGCAGTTTACAGCAGAGGATGCAAGAATAAAATTAAAGCGACTTTACCCGACTTTTGATGCTTGACTTGACACTAGTGCATATAATGATTCCGTACGAGAAACTGGGAAAATTAAAAATGACAATACTTTACAAGTTTGGTTTATCGGTTTCCGAAATCGAAAGTATATCGACAGAGTTGGTAAAATACTATATTCCAAATAATTTGCGATAATTCGCCGACAAATATGAATCAAGAAAAAAACAACATACCAGAGCAAAAAAACACCTACCGCAAAGCAAGCGAAAAGTCTCATGAGGAGAGTTGCACCCCCCCCTCCTTGGGAGGGGGCCGAGGGGAGGCTTCCATCATTCAGGACGACGAGATTGATCTATTTGCCCTTGTAAAAGCAATTTGGGCTGAACGAAAAAATATTATTTACATAGTTGTAGTTTGCTTATTTATTGGTTTGGTATATGCCTTTGTCAGCCCTGCCAAATATAAGGCATCGGCAACCTTATTGCCCTCAGCCGAAAAAAAAGCAAGCAATCTTGGAGGGCTGGGTGCTCTTGCTGGTATGGCTGGTATAAATATTGGTTCCATGATGGGAGAGTCTTCAGGCATCCCGGCCGATATTTATCCACAAGTAGTCAAAAGTTATCCCTTTTTAAATGAGTTTATACACCAAAAATTTAACTTTGAGAAATATCCTCAGCCAATATCTATTTATGACTATGTATTGGCGGATACCATTGCATCCATAGGTTCCACAATTAAAAAATATACCATACGATTGCCATGGACATTGAAAGATGCAATTTCAGCCAGCGATGGAGTAGCCATAGATACAATAAGAAAGGATTATGGTGTATTATATATTACCAAGGTTGAAACACGTGCGTTAGCATCTGTAGAGAAAATATTTAAAATAGAAGTTGATAAAAAAACGGATTTAATTAATATTTCGGTCGAAGTAAAAGAGCCCGTTTTGGCAGCTCAATACGTACAAAAAGTAGTTGTTTTATTGCAGCAATACATCATTGAGTATAAAACACAACAAGCACGTGAAAATCTTGATTTTGTGCAGCAGCGTTTTGATGAAAAGAAAAAGGAATATGAAGACGCTCAAACGGCATTTTTTGACTATAAAGACAACCATCGAAATATTGTATCCGAAAGAGTAAACCTAGAGTTTCAAAGTTTAAATGATACCTACGACATTGCATCCACAGTTTATAAGGGTTTGGCACAGCAATTGGAGCAGGCCAAAATTGCCGTAAAAGAAGAAACACCCGTGTTTACTGTTCTGGAACCAGCTAAGGTACCAAATGAAAAAAGCACACCGAAAAAACTAATTATTCTATTGGTAAGTATTTTTCTGGGTGGTTTTATAGGGATTGGTTGGTTATTTGGAAAAATAATATGGAATAATGTTAAAGAAAAATTTTAAGCAATGTTAAATTTTAAATCAATACTGATAACGGGAGGAACCGGATCCTTCGGCAAAAAATTCACTGAGATGATATTAAAGGAATATCCCGAAGTGAAAAGGATAGTTATTTTTTCTCGGGATGAGTTAAAACAATCTGAGATAAAAATGAAATATCCGGAATCGGAATATCCTCAACTCCGATTTTTTATAGGAGATGTTAGAGACAGGGAAAGATTAAAACGTGCTTGCGAAAACGTTGATGTGATCATTCATGCTGCGGCCATGAAACAGGTGGACACAGCAGAATATAATCCTACAGAATGTATTCGTACCAATATTGACGGAGCCGAAAATGTAATACATGGGGCTTTGGAAAACAATGTAAAAATTGTTGTAGCCCTAAGTACCGATAAGGCTTGTGCACCAATTAATTTATATGGTGCAACTAAATTGGTTTCTGATAAATTATTTGCTGCAGCAAATAATATAAAAGGATCCAGAAACTTACGTTTCTCCGTTGTAAGATATGGCAATGTCATGGGCTCCAGAGGTTCTGTGATTCCTTTTTTCTTAAACAAGCGGAAAGAAGGTGTTTTACCCATTACGCATAGGGAGATGACACGTTTTAATATCTCATTGGAGGAAGGAGTTAGACTGGTTTTCTTTGCCATTGAAAATGCTTTGGGTGGTGAAATATTCGTTCCTAAAATCCCATCTTATAAAATTGAAGATGTTGCCAAAGCCATTGGCCCCGAATGTGAGTTAAAAGATGTGGGTATTCGTCCGGGTGAAAAGTTGCACGAAGAAATGATTACCGAAACAGATTCTTTAAATACCATCGAGTTCGGAAATTATTATGCAATTTTACCCGCAGTTTCATTTTCACATACCAAAGAGGATTTTATGAAACACTATAATGCTACTGAGGTACCTTTTGGATTCAAATATAATTCTGGAACCAATATTAAATGGGAAAGCGTTGAAACATTGCGGATTAAGATAAAAGAATTGGTTGATAAAACTTTTATACCCGCCTAATGATTGTAGCTATAATTCAAGCACGCATAGGTTCCACACGCCTTCCAAATAAAGTTTTTAAGGATTTATGTGGACGACCTCTTATCTGGCATGTTGTAGATCGTCTCAAATATTCCAAAAAGATTAATAAAATTATTTTGGCTACTACCCATAATCCTCTTGACGATACTTTAGTTAAGTGGGCAGAGAATGAACAGGTAGCCTATTTTCGAGGGAGTGAAGAAAATGTTTTATCCCGTTTTTACGAAGCGGCTAATAAGTCAAAAGCAGATATCATAGTGCGAATAACAGCGGATGATCCATTTAAAGATCCTGAGATTATCGATCAAGTAATTGATTTACTACAAAATAAGAATTTAGATTTTGCATATAACAACTTACCTCCTTCTTTTCCGGAAGGATTAGATACAGAAGTGTTTACCTATGCGGCTCTAGAGCAAGCATATAAGAATTCCAAAGATGTATTTGAACAAGAACATGTTACTCAGTATTTCTATCGTCATCCCGATCAATTTTCACACGGAAATATTTTCCATTCAAAAGATATTTCCCATCTTAGATGGACGATAGATACGCCAAATGATTTTAAGTTGGCTCTATTTGTTTATAAAATGTTATACAAGGAAGGAATGCTATTTAAAACGAAGGATATCTTAAATTTATATAAAGATTATCCTGAGTTATTAGAAATAAATTCTGAAGAGTCAAGAAGTGAAATGTATAAACAAAAGACTAATGAAACGGATATCAGAAATTGAACGAAAATATGTATTAGAGGTTCTGGATAATGCCTTTGCTACTTCTTTAAATAGTGTTTTTAATAATGCTTTAGAGAAAAAATTTGCCGAAGTCTTTAAATCTAAATATGCAATCGGACATGTAAACGGCACTGCGACCATGCATACTGCTCTAGCAGCATTAGGAGTGAAGCCTGGGGATGAGGTCATTGTACCTCCTCTTACGATGTCTAGCACTGCCTTATCGGTGTTACATAATGGATCTATCCCAGTATTTGCAGATGTAGATAAGAATACATTTAATATATCAGCAGATGGAATTAGAAAGGTTATTACATCTAAAACTAAAGCAATCATTACTGTATCCCTCTACGGATTGTCACCTGATTATGACGAAATATTGAAGATATGCAAAGAATATGATATTCGTTTAATCGAGGATAATGCAGAATGTGTATTAGGTAAATACAAAGGCAAATACGTCGGTGAATTTGGCGATTTTTCGAGTTATAGTTTTCAAGCAAGCAAACACCTCACAACAGGTGAAGGTGGCATGCTTACGACCTTGAATGAAACCTATGCAGATAGGGCTAGAAAGTTTAGTTGTTTGGGTTATGCAGGAGTAAGTGCTAGTAAAGGAAAAATTACTAGAAATGATATTCAAGATCCTAATTATGATCGTCACGTTTCATTAGGTTTTAATTATCGTATGTCCGAACTTCAGGCGGCGGTTGCATTAGGTCAATTAGAAAAAGTGGGAGAGTTGGTTGAGCAAAGAATAAAAGTGGCCAAACTATTTGATAAAGCTATCTTAGGATGTGATTTTTTGCGTCGACAAAGTGAACCTGAAGGTTATTTGAATTCTTATTGGAGCTATAGTATGATTCTTAAAACGGAGAAGCCAGAAGTTGATTGGTATCGTTTTAAAGAACTGTTTCGGAAAAACGGGGGTGATGGTTATTATGCAGCCTGGAAACTTTCCTATTTTGAACCTTTATTTCAAAATGAGATTCAAAAAATGGATGGAGTTTGGCAGCAATACGAAAAAGGTCTTTGCCCAAACTCAGAGTACCTGCAACCGCGGATGATGCAGCTAAAGACCAATTATTGGGATTTATCAGAAGCTGAGCAACAAGCGGAGATTTTACATAAAACAATAATAAATTTTTAAAAAGAAACACCCATGAAGCCATTTAATAAATTAATTAAAATTGGAGACAGATTTATTGGTAAAGGCCATCCAACTTATATTATTGCAGAAATTGGTGCCAATTTCGATGCAGATATAGAAAAAGCAAAACAATTAATTGATGCAGCAAAGGAGAGTGGCGCCGACTGTGCTAAATTTCAAAGCTTTATTTCGGAAAAAATTGTATCTGATAAAGGGTTTTCAAAAATGCAATTAAAAGGTGTTCATGGAACCTGGGACAAAACTGTGGGTGAGACATTCAAAGAAGTTGAGTTTCCACGCGAGTGGCATCAGGAAATCTCTGATTATTGTAATTCAATAGGGATTGATTTCTCAACAGCACCATATGATTTTGAGGCTGTTGATTTGTGTGAAAAATTAAAAGTTCCTTTTATCAAGATTGGATCAGGTGAAGTTACCTGGTTAAAAATGATTGAATATATTGCAAAAAAAAATATTCCTGTATTTATGGCTACTGGTGATGCTTCAATGTCAGAAATTGATGAAGCGTTAAGAGTTATTGAAGGTACTGGAAATCTGGATTTCGTATTAATGCAATGTATCACGAATTATCCTTCCAAGATTGAAAGTGCAAATATTAATGTTCTAAAGAGCTATGAACTAGCATTAGATGTGCTTACGGGTTATTCAGATCATTCACCAGGCTTAGTTGTTGCATTAGGAGCAGTGGCCGTAGGGGCTTGCGTAATTGAAAAGCATTTTACTTTAGATAAAAATGATAAGGGACCGGATCATCCACACTCAATGAATGTAAGTGAGTTCAAAGAAATGGTAGATGCCATTCGGGAACTTGAGGTGGCAATGGGATCGGCTCGTAAATTTGTTGTGGCAGAGGAAGAAGAAACTGTTATTGTTCAACGGCGTGGATTATATGCAAAGAGAGATATCCCTGTAGGCAAAATCCTAGATAAGTCTGATATTGATGTGTTACGACCTGCATTGGGTATTTTGCCTAAATATGAAGATATTGTTATTGGAAGAACTGCTAAAGTAAATATTGAAGCAGGGGAACCTATTTACTGGGAAAATTTATGATCATTTCCGATCGTGAAAAATTGTTGCATTTAATCTTTACAGAAAAAATTGTAAAGTCAGATGCAATAATTCTTTTAGAGGGAGATGGATATACTAGGGTACAAGCTGCCATAGCCTTATTTCGGCAAGGCTTTGCTCCATATATATTATTTAGTGGTGGAGTAACTAATTATTCCTATGGGAGCTACCCGTTTTCTGATATTTTACCGTTATTGAAAGAAGGAGGCGTTCCGGATTCTGCAATTCTTCATGAAGCTCATTCGCAACATACCAAGCAACAAGCTATCGAGGTAGTTAAACTTGCAGTTAAGAATAATTGGAGAAAATTAATATTGGTAGCAACACCTCACCATCAATTAAGAGCTTATTTAACATTTCTGTCTGAAGTGTTAAAATCTCCTGGCAATAAAATTTTAATCAATGCAACTTCTCATGACGCGGAATGGTATGATGAGAATGAATGGGGAATAAGATTTGATTTACTCAATCAGGAGTTTGATCGTATTGAGAAGTATACTGCAAATGGTGATTTAGCAACTATTGACGAAGCACTAAGATATCACAGATGGAAAGTAAAACAAGATTAGAAGAAGCTCAACTTTTATTCGGAGATAATTTTATAGGTACGGATGTATTAAATAGTATTTCCAAAGAATTGGGAATTAGTACTATTTCTGAACCCGTTCCACCTATTACTTTTTCTAAAGATGAATTAAAAAGGTTCGCAGAGGAAGACTATTTATTAATATTGGGGATTCCTCAATTGGCCAACGGACATTTAATTACTATAAATGAGTTGGTAAAGAAGTACGGCAAAGATCCAAACAAAAATGAACCATGTTTCTATAACCAAGATTGGTATGTTAGCGAAGAGTTTGTCAGTAATAGATCTATTGAATTCAAATGGTACTTGGTTGGTAAAAATCTCACCCCACAATCAAGAGGAAAAGAACTTGATAAAGCACAAATTAAAAACCTAAAACTACCCAGTGCGATTTTATGTGTTTACACATTTTTTGTTTATTTTTTAGCAAACCAAGGCTCCTGTTTATGGAAAAATGACTTTGTATGGTGCGATGATCAAGATCATAACGGAGATAGGATTTATATTGGAAAATATATAGACCCCAATGGTGTAAATAAAAATGGCTTGGAGATACATAGGCATCTTTCATTGACCTTACAGTATGGATGTATTGGGGCATATTAAAGTGTTGCAAAAACCTGAGGGTTTAATTCATTAAGATTTTTATGGAGAATAAAAGAATATTATACTTTGATTATTGGACGAAAGGATATCGGAATTTTACGCGAATAGATAAGAAGTTAAAGGAATCTGGTTATAATACTTTGTTGGTTCATATTGACTCCTGGTTGAGTAAAGAGTTTGAACCGGAGCAGTTTATTGAGGATCTTCTGGTACGAGATATTTCATTCTACCAGACCAATAGAATTAGTAAAGTTCTAGATATACATAAACCTGTATGTGTGATAATTCTAAATTTATCGTTTTTACTCGATCGGTCTTTTGTAATTGAATGTCGGCGAAGGGATATAAAAATTATTTATCTTTCTCATGGCATGTTGACAAGTGTTGATGAATTAGAAAACGCCAAGAAAGATCAAGATAAATATTTAAGAAAGACAGTACGTAAAAAATTTTCAAAGAAAAATTGGTATTCACTTTTAAATTATTTTGAGGCGCATAGAAGTATAATGGTGGGTTATAGGCTTCTTGTTAACCTAATAAAGTCACCTTCAGAATATACTATTTTCCCAAGGTTTACTGAAGAATTACTAGTAGATAAGGCTTTGGTGTATTTTATAAATGACTATGATTTATTGATAAAGAAGTATAAGTTCCCAGAAGATATTGTTAGGGTTGTGGGAAATCCGGAATTAGACTCTTTTTTTAATTATGATGCCAATCCACGAAGTAAATTTCTGAATAGTTTTAATATAAAACTGGATCAGGAATATGTAATGTACATGGAGGATGGACTTGTACAGTGCAACCTCCTCAGTGAAGCTGATTGGTATAAGTTTATATTAGACATTAAGCAGATTCTTTCAGATAAAAATATTCAACTTATTATCAAGCTTCATCCTCGTTCCGTTGGGTTGCATGATAATTTTTTTCAAGATAATGGCATTTTGTTTTATGTAGATTTGCCCATTGAAGAAGCAATCTATCATTCAAAGTTTGTTTTAAGCCATTTTTCATCCACAATTGTGTATGCGATAATTATGGGTAAATGTATTAAATCACCCAGATGGGGTATGTCAAAGGGCTTACTTATTAATTACCCTGAGGATGTTGTGTCATATTATAATAAGAAAGAGGATTTTATTCGTGATATTGATGATGTATCAGTAAATTTAGATTCATACCATAAGTTTTTACAGGAAAGCATTGGTGCTGTTGATGGTAATAGTTTAGATAGAATTATATCAGAAATAGATTCTACTATCAAATGATAATTTTTAAGCATCACAAAATATCAAGTGTACGAAGTAAACTAACATCGGCGGTTTATTTAAAGGGGTATAGGTATCTAATTTATAATGCGATAGCATTTGTTTTTGTATTATTGCTAAATGTACTTTTTCCACTCTTCTATGATAGCGAGATATATGGTTTTTTTGTTCTGCAATTATCAATTTACTCCTTCTTGTTGCCCATATTTGTCTTTGGTTTGGATAGTGCGATATTCCGTTATTTTTTTGTTGACTATTTTCCGTCGAAAAAACTTCTTTATTCAACAGTCTATTATTCCTGGCTTATTATAGGTTTATTGCTACTTTTTATTTCTGTTATTCTGATATTCTTTACATCACTTGAGGATGTTTTAAAAATTCAACGGGCAGATCTGGCGTTTATTACCTTCGCATCTTTTTTGTCGGCACCTTTAGAGATAGCCATATCTTCATTCATTGCGCAAGAAAAACCTAGACAATTTGGAGTTCTGCTTATTGGATCTAAATTTCTCCAGATAGTGGTGTTGTTATTGTTGCCCGTAATATTCAATTTGTCAAAAGAGTGGTTTTCCATTCTTTTTTTGTGTTTCTCAGTTTTGAATTTAATCATAGCGTTTAGTTTTTGTTCGTGGAATATGAGGATTCCGACTATTAAGCAATTAAAAGAAATATCCAGATTTTCGGCTCCGCTAAGCCTTAACTCTGTATTTTCATTCGGTTTTTCACATGGTTTCAAAATCTTAATATCCCCAGTTTTGAGCTTTACTCAGCTTGGTATTTTAAATATTATTATCCAGTTTGGAAGTATGTTTACGATAGTTTCAAACTCAATGGCTAATTCATATAATCCTATATTTTTTAAACAGTTATTAAATATTAAGCAAACTCTTACTTTATTAATTAGGCCTTATTTTATTTTTATATTTTTTAATGGTGCCATATTAATTGTTCCTATACTAGCCGTTGGAATGCCTTTTTTATATTATTATAATGAAGGGATTTTCAGATCAGGCACTTTTCTTCTACCAATTTTGATGATAGGGATGTTTTCTTTTTCTTTCAAGGCGGTTGGTAATGGCTTGTTGAATTTTTACAAACTAACACATATTTGTGCAATTATAACTGCTTTGTTATCCGTATTTAATATACTAATTGGTATTTACTTAACAAAGCAACTCGGACTTTTAGGGGCGGTGCTTGCCTTGTCATTAGGCTACTTTTTACAAGGGCTTTTATTTAATTTGATAGGTGTGTATAAAGGTCATAACGAAAGGAAGAATACTTAAGGTATCTCTGTTCTTTTGATAAAAAAAATCATTACTTCATATTTGTTACTATTGGTTCGGTTTTGAATTTTGCCCCTTACTCCATAATAAAAAAAACACCAATGGTTGGTAGCGCTATGGGATATGATTTATTGTGTTTGGATTGTATTCCCATATTGCAGATTAAAAAAAATAGAGAAGTTGGAAAAAACTAAAGGTGTTAACGGAGTTCTATTTATTGTAGTGGTTTTCATGCTCTCGCTAGTTCCATTATTTAGTATGATGGGAAATATTTTACCTAGCGTAGCAGGAATTAGGATACATCAAATTTGGAATGGAGCTTTATTGTTGTTGTCATTTGTCTTTATCAAAAAGGATAATTGGAGACTATATACTTTTTTTGGTTTATATACACTTGTGATGTGTGTAATTTTTTCATTTAACGTAATTATAGTACTTGTAGATCATTTCTCAGGAGTTATTGTACTTTTAAACATAGTAGGTAACGTTAGATTTGAAAAGGTTAAAATCGACCACTTAATAAACCTGTTTATTGGGCTTTCTTTAATTCCAATTTTTGTTGCTATTTTACAAGTGGTTAATATATTACCTTATGAAATTGGGAGTACTGGCTATGTTAATGTCGCCACTTTTCAAGGAATGGATATTAAGAGACCGAACGGGGGACTCTTTCATCCTTATGAACTAGTTATATTTACTTTTATTCCTTTTGTACTGCTATATTATAAATATCAGAAGATAGTATTGCTTTTAATTGCGATTCCACTTTTGTACGTTGTGAAAATTAAAACAGGAATATTGCTGGCTCTTATGTATTTTATTATTGTACTGTTCCAGATATATAAGATCAAATGGAGAAAAATTCTAATTTATCAGAGGTTAATTCTGCTTACTGTATGTATTATTGTACCTATTTTAATTGTTAATTTTGATATAATTTTAAGGAATATTGGAATACATAATTATCAAGAACTTTTAACGGGTAGAGGAATTATTTGGCAAATATACGGTGTAAGTTTTTGGGAAAGTAGTTTGTACACAAAGATCTTTGGTTTTTGGGATATTTCTACTTTGATAAGTGATAGTGGTATGTATTATAACAAAGATTATAATCCAGGCCCTCACAACTCTTACTTCGAAATATTATTATGCTGTGGATTAGTCGGTGTATATTTGTTATATATTTTTTATAAAAGGATTTTTAAAACTGTAACGAACTTATTGGATTATACCGCTTCTATGAAGCTGGTATATTTTGCTGTAATATTAGTGATGCTAACTTTGGCGATGACAGGAGATATGTTGTACACATTTTATTTTTATACGGGTATCCTTTTTTTGATTAAAAATGCTTTGACCATTGACATTAACCAAAATAAACGTTAATAGGATGAATGTGTTGTTTGTTCATAATGAGTATCAGTTTTTTGGAGGCGAAGATGCTGTATTAGCTTCCGAGGTTGAAATGCTAAGGATAAATAATGTTAAAGTAGAGACTGTAATTTTCAACAATAAAAACATAAATACTCTTTTTGATAAGAGTGTCTCTTTTTTTTCTTCTATTTATTCTATCAAAGCAAAAAAGGTTATTGAAGATGCAATTATTGCAAACAAACCTGATGTCATTCACGTTCACAATTTTTTTCCATTAGTGTCTCCTTCAGTTTACGATGTTGCAAGAAAATATAAAATACCAATAGTTCAAACGCTCCATAATTATCGTATTGCTTGTCCCGGAGCATTTTTTTTACGAGATGGAAAAGTTTGCGAAAAGTGTATTGGGGGAAATTTTATACATTCGATAATTCACAAGTGTTATAGAAACTCTTATGTAGGAAGTATGTCGCTGGCAGGCATGGATTATATCCATATGAAGAGAGACACATGGAATAAAAAAATTGATAAGATTATATGTCTTACAGATTTTGCAAAGGAAAAATTTGTTCGATTTGGTATAGATGAACCTAATATTACTGTAAAACCAAATTTTGTGGAATCCTATGGATACTCTCGCACCGATACAACAAGGGATAATGTTGGTTTATTTGTGGGAAGAATAAGCCATGAAAAAGGCATTCAAAACCTAATAAAAGTACATGATAAGATAAAAGGAAAGATATTAATTGCTGGGGATGGGCCATTATTAGAGAAATTAAATGGCTTAAAAAACTTTATTGTTTTAGGACGGAAAAAACCTGAAGAGATATTCGAGTTAATGAATCAAACCTCTTTTTTACTTTTTCCCTCAATTTGGTACGAGGGTTTTCCAATGACAATTGTTGAAGCTTTTTCGAATCATTTACCAGTTATAGCATCTAAACTTGGGGCAATGGAAGAGGTTATTCTTGATGGTAAAACAGGGATGCATTTTGCACCAAATAACCAGGATGAAATGGTTGAGAAAATAAATTGGGCATTTGAAAATTACGATAAAATGCGACAGTTGGGGGAGAACGCTTATTGCGAGTACAACAAGAATTATACGCCAGAAAAAAATTATAAAATTCTGATATCTATTTATAATGAAGCAATTTTAAAAAATGAACAAAGTAGTTGAGATATTAGGATATAATGTTTTACAGGAAGATTTGAATAATTGTGAGCTTTCAAATGGGGGGAACAATTATGTTATCAACACCATCAATGCTTTCTCTTATGTCTTTGCAAAAAAAGATAAAGAATTCAAGAAAGCTTTGCTTAATAGTGATATGCTTCTACCCGATGGTTTTCCGATCGTTTGGGCGGCTGATTTTCTTAATAACAAAAAGATTGTAAAAGTAGCAGGAGAGGATATTTTCTTTCACTTGATGCAATTAGCTAATCAAGATGCTAAAAGAGTTTTCTTCTTGGGATCTATTCAGAATACCCTACAAAAAATTCAGAATAGAATTTGTGCGGAATATCCTAATATTAAGGCTGACTCTTTTTCGCCACCGTTCAAAGACGAGTTTTCTGCGGAGGATAATGCAATCATTGTTGAAGCCATTAATATATTTAATCCACATATTGTATTTGTTGGGATGACAGCCCCCAAGCAGGAAAAGTGGGTTGAAGCTAATAAGCACAAGTTACATGCCGAAGTGATTTGTTCAATAGGAGCAGTTTTTGACTTTTATGCAGAAACAGTAAAAAGACCTTCCCTTTTTTGGATTAATATCAGATTGGAATGGTTTATCCGGCTCTTACATGAGCCTAGAAGATTGTGGAAACGTTATCTTATTTACTCACCTAAGTTCTTTATTGATGTTGTTAAAGAAAAGTTGGGTAAATAGGAATGGTAACGCTACATATTTTATTGCATTTTCAATGATTATGTTCGCATTGTTAGAGGTGTTGAATGGTGTTTTATTCTATACTGGTTTCAATTGGATTTTAAGTCCATCTACCTTGCCAAAATTAGTTTGGCAAATAGTACTATTCGTGCTTGTTTTTAAAAAATTACATAGTCTTAGCCAGCTTGAAAAACTATTTATTATATTTTCCTTAACTTCAATTACAGTACTAGGGTTAAATTACTTTTTAAATGCAGATAATTCACTATGGGCTGTTAAGCACCTAGACAAATTATTCTTGTGTTTTTACGTGTATATTTTTCTATGTCATTATGATATAAAACTTGCTAGGTTACTTCAGGTTCTTGACTGGATATTTATTGCTAATTCTGTAATAATCCTAATTGGATTAATGTTTAATATTGAATTTTTCAAATCATATCCTTTTTCAGAACGATTTGGATTTAGTGGCATATTTGCACGGGTATCAATCAATGATGTATCGTTATTTTACTTAATTGGGAATTTCTATTTGTTTTATCGATGGAAACATCACGAGATTAATGTCCTATATTTTATTATTGTTTTTGGTGCGTCTTTTTTTGTTGGTACCAAGGCTATCTACCTCCAAAATGTAATACTTCTGGTTTTTATTGCCGTATCACTTAAAGAATATCGAAAGCAAATACTAATATTTGGAGGTCTTATTATTACTGTTGTAATATTATCTTATAATTTTTCTTTTTGGTACGAATTATATAAGGAGAAAGGTATTTTGTCGGCCCTTACCTCGTTACGAAGTGATTTGTTTATCGAACGTATACCAAAGGCCATTGAAGAAATGGGGATTGTAAATATATTTTTCGGAATGGTAAACCCCTTTCCGTATTTCGTAGAAATGGATATCGTAGATTTATTTTTGACATTGGGTTTGGTTGGCTTTATTTTATATATATATTTCTATTATAAAATCCTTTTTCAGTTTAGCTCCAAAAATTATTTTGCATGGATGTTTGTAGCTGCTTATTTTATTTTGGTTAGTGTGTCAGGTAGGTATTTATACAGTGGGGTAAATGTTATCTATTTCCCACTATTTTTATATTATTTAAAGCTAAATCAATCAATAGAGTTAAGTATTCTCAAAAATAGGCCATAATTGGTGCCATTTTCAACAAAGATTGAATTGCTTGCAAAACGATTTGTAGAACACTTCTACAAAAGTTGGTATAGTCTATGACAGCTTGCGAAACAAATACTTAAATTATTCATATTTTTCTTATCCAGCTACACTATATGTATTTAACTAAGAATAGTGATTTGAAGTAGATAGATATGGAAACATTTGTTTGTACATATTAAACGGGCTAATATAATAATGAACAAATATTTAAGTGATAAGTTAAAGGCAATCTCTTTTATTTTGATGGGAATGGTAGTCTTCTTGCATTCCTACAATTTGGAAGTCAAATTTAAGTCAGGAACCGAGTTGATAAAAAATGGCTATAATTCTTTTATTCAAGATTTTTTTAGTCAAGGGTTAACAAGAATTGCTGTCCCGTTATTTTTTATAATTTCGGGATATTTATTTTTTCGAACTATTAAAAATGGTTCTTTTCCTGAGTTTTTCTCCAAATATCGGAAACGGAGCAAAACTCTTGTTTTGCCTTATTTACTTTGGTCCATTTATGGAATTCTATTATATCTGATTTTACAATCTGTACCTTTCTCTAAACCCTTCTTCACTAATAAATTAATTGTTGAATATTCAGCTTCTCAATTACTGTCAACAATTTTTATAAACCCTATCACATATCAATTATGGTTCGTAAGAGATTTAATCGTATTGTTTGTTTTATCCCCAATCCTATATTGGATAATAAAATGTTTTAACTTATATATAGTATTTATTTTCTTTATTTTTTGGATTTGTAATTTTAACTATTTTATATTTTCAAATGAGTCTTTGTTCTTTTTTGCACTAGGAGGATTATTTAGCATCAAAAATGTAAATCCTCAAAAATTGAAATTAACCAAGCAATACTTAAATTTCATGATTATTTGGTTTGCATTGATTATTATTAAAACCGTATTAATCTACATTAACTTTGAAAATGAATGGTTAATTTTAATTTTACATAAATCAAGTATTTTAATTGGAATAATATCAATTTGGTTTCTTTATGACATAGTATTTAAACGGATTGACATTTCAAAAACAAAATTTTACCTGTTATTTCAGTTTACCTTTTTTTTATACGCTTTCCACGAACCTGTGCTTACAATTTTTACAAAAGCTTTTTACCGTATATTTGGACAATCCGAATTAAGTTCGTTTTTAATTTATTTTTGCGCACCTATTATTACAATTTCTGTAAGCATATTAATTGGGTATTTAGCAAAAAAAATGCTCCCTAAATATTACTATTTAATGACAGGAGGAAGATAGTTCCTATCGTCGACAACTAAGTCTACGATCAAAGGTAGCATTTTCACTTGCCCTGATTGAATTTGATGTTTTTGGGTTGCTTTGCCTCCCCGCCTCCAATTCGGTGAAATTTCGATCCGTTTTCATCCCAAAACAGCACGTCATTCCGGCAGATGCTGACCCCCTCTATCAAGAAATTGCGAAAATTTTTATACTAAGCGGACTTCTCGATTTTTGTGCACCGCCGTCCAAGAAATTCGGAGCATGTTGACCCCCAGAGCGCTTTATCTATTCTCATAATCTTTACAAGCAGCTAGCATACCATCGAAAAGTTCTTGTGCATCGGCAGCGGCCATGGCGGCAAAGGCAACCCGCAAAACGTTGTTTAGGTTAATGATGCCAATACTGTATTTTTTAATCAGTATCTCCCGTATTGCTTCTCCATCCAACCCCTCTTTTAACTGAACGCACATAAAATAACCTGAGTTGTAGGGTACTGCCGTAAAATACGCAGCGTACTTCTCATCTACCAATACATCTTTAATAGCTTGATAACGAGCTTTCATAATTATGAACTTCGATTTCTTTTGCAGCTTGTAATCCGGCGATTCAAAAGCGTGTAACAAAAGCGACTGGCTCAGGTTGGATGCATTGGAAATATTACCTCTTACTGCACCTGCCGTCTTCATTTCCATGGCTTGATACAAATCTGCATCGCCGCCCTTGATGGCATAGGTAATAAAGCCTACGCGGAAACCCCACACATAATCTTCTTTGGTAGCACCGTCAATTTTTACGGCCAGCACGTTGGTGTGCAAGTTGCTGATATAGGCAAATATGGATTCCTGGGCTATATCATCTTCGAACACCAATCCAAAATAAGCATCGTCAACAAGAACCACTATTTTTTTACCTGCCTCGGCAGCTTCTTTTATGGTAGCTGTAATATCGTCCATCTCTTTATAAGTAGGGGTATAACCACTGGGGTTGTTCGGAAAGTTTAAAATAAGCACTTTCTTATCTCCTTCGGTCATCAAGCTTTGACGCATGGCTTCCACATCAAAACCACCGTTTTTAAATAAATTGAATTTGGTAAGGCGGGCACCATAGGCATTGCCCAAGCCCAAGTTGTAATTTCCCCAAAACAAGCTAGGTACTATAACTTCCTGTCCCTCATCAACAAATAAATAGCCAGCCATGCTGATGCCATGAGTCAACGCACAGGTAACAACAGGGAGGCTAAGGGTGATATCTTTAAGACGGCTATTTTTTTCATATATCATCTCTTTCCACTTGCTGCGTAAATCAGCACGGCCAAAACTGGGAGCATACGAAAAGGTAAGCGATGGATCTAAATCAATTTTTGAGGCTATTGATTCCAAGCGCATGGGTGATCCGTCGTCCTCGATGGCGGCTCCAATGGTGGCATTTATCCTAGTTCCTTTGGCCTCGGCAGTTTGACCCAAAATTCCTTTTTTAGGGAAGAAAATGTTTTTCCCCTTTTTGGATAACATTTCAAAAATTACAGGATTTTTGGCTAGGATAACCTCATTTAATTCTTGCGCTTGCGGATTCATCTTTATGTTGATTTTGGTTTAAAACTTGCTTTTACAGCATCCTTATTTAGCTTTTGCAAACTTGCCAAAAAAAGAGCATATTTTTATATACTTGCAAGATAAAAAGTATGATTAAGTATCATGTTTTTATTTTGCTCTTTTTTCCCAGTATGTTTGTATTATTTTTTTTATCGATTCTGCCCCAATCTGGTTCCAATCAACGTTTTGGTAAGTCACAAATTTAAAACCCGCAACATCATCCTGCACTTGCAATTGCGCCCAGTTGCTTACTTTGCAACAGAAAGCCAGATCGCAGGTATAAACACTATATCCCGAAAATATATATTCGTTGGAAAACGAAGCCAGGAATTTTACCTCTGTCACCTCCAGATTTAGCTCTTCTTTTATTTCACGAGCCACTGCTTTTTCTGCAGACTCGTTGATATTCACAAATCCACCGGGTAAGTCCAACATACCTTTGTGGGGTTCAAAAGCCCTAACACTAAGCAATAGTTCTCCCTTTTCGTTTTCGATTAAGGCGGCCACTGCGGCAGCGGAATTCACAAAAAAATGAAACCCACAGGCTTGGCATAGAAAGGAATGAATGCCCTCAAAATTAAAATTACTGGCACCGCATCGGGGGCAATACTTTAATACCTCTTCCGGTTTCGTCATTTTTTGAGCTTAAAAGTTTTATCGTTTATCATACGCATAGTGCATGCATTTACTGTTTTTCCGTCAAAAATAAATTAAGTTAATGTGACGGGATGTCGCTTTGCTCCAACTGCTAACTGTTTACTGTTTTTCACTGTTCACTGAATCATCTTCTACCATAATTTCTTTCTGCTCTACTCTAACGGCATTGGAGTTAGGCTTAATGCCTATGCCATAGCGTTTGGCGTAAATATAGGTAAACTCAGCACCAAAAAACAATATAAGGCATGAGTAGGAAACCCAGAGTAAGATAAGAATAACTGATCCTGCAGCTCCATAGGTTGAACCGGGATCGACTTTCCCGAAATACAGACCCAGCAAAAATTTACCAAGTACAAATAAACTGGACGTAATAATTGCACCTATCCAAACGGTTTTCCATCTAATTTGGGCATCAGGAAGATATTTGAACATGAGTGCAAACAAAACCGAAATAATACCAACAGAAAGTATAATATCCGTAACAAATGATAGGTAAACAATGGCATCTGCCCAAATTGCGCTTATGTAATTGTTAAGAACCGATATGGCCGTTGTGAGTATAAAACTTACTAACAATAAAAAGCCAATAACAAGCACAAAACCAAAACTTCGGGCACGATCCACAATTAGTTTTTTGATGTTCGATTTGGGACGGACTTTTATATCCCATATTTGGTTGAGCGACAGTTGCAGGTGATAAAAGATACCTGTGGCTCCAAATAGCAGTGTGGCAATACCCACAATAGTTGATAAAGTACTTTGGTTTCCTCCACGCGTGTTGGCAATGATTGACTTAATTGATTCTGCTGTATCTTGTCCCAGAGCCGATGAAATTTCATCCGTGAGTTTTCCTTGCACAATATCCTCGCCCCACACAGCTCCAACCGTATTAATAATGATAATAAGTAGGGCCGGTAAAGCGAGGATGGCATAGTAGGCAACAACGGCACTTAACCTCCATGGATCATCGTCGTTCCATGCTTTAAATGTCTCTTTTAATAACGAAGGTAAATCTTTAATCGAAAACTGATTAGAATTTGCTGATGTCTCCATATCGAATGTTTTAATTGAGCTTATAAAATATTTTTATCAGAATCTGGTTTGGGCGTTAAATATCAGCTATTAAATATAGGACAAAACAATGCTTTTAAACTCTTTTTTTTTAGAATCTTGCTATCAACAACAGATTATATTATTGAAATACCACCGTTTCCGGTTTACCAATTTTGAAATAATTAAAACCAAAATCGGTGGTACGAAGTGAGTTAACTTTAAAAATATTATGCCCTATCCCAGGCATAGACGGATAAAAGGCCAATGAAATTTGGAAGGTGTTCAACACCAAATTTTCGTTTCGGATGAGTACCCCCAAGCCAAACTGCGTATAAAGTTTACTATTTTTAAACCCATCTTCATCGTTGCCCAATAATGCTCCCGACAATGTAAGAAAAGGCCCAAAACGAAAACCCCAAAAATTGAAAGGGGCATACGATTGGGTTTGAAGCGTCATAACCGCCCGGCGGGTACCCCACAGGTTTGTGCTGCTAAACCCCGATATGCCAACATCATTATTTATAGTTAAACTATCTGTAGAAAAGGGGTTTAGGCCTACGGTGATGTCGGACTTAATTAACTGCCGAAATCGCCATTTGCCAAATTGTTTTAAAGGGGTAAAATAATTTATACCCATAGCAACAACTCCTTGTTCCGATTGCGATGACTTAAAATAGGAGCCATACTCAAGCTGCGAACTCAAGTAACCCCAGGGATGATATTGAGCAAACGAAACACGGGCTCCCCAATAAGTTCGTTCCCTGTTGCCTTTAATTTGATAACCCGCTGTAATATTAATAACCTTTCCGATGGGTAAATCTTCGGTTGTGCCAAACTTAAAAATATATTTTTCCTTTAAGTACTGTTGGGTCGAAATGCCCACACTTCCCAAATAAAAATTTTCGTCGTCAAAAATAAATAAGTTAGCATCCGAATTCAATGGTTTTATGGGGTAGCGCACACGCAAAGCCCGAAGTGTGGAAATAAGATTTGTGGAACGCGAATACTCACTCTCACCTTTTAAAAGCTGTATAGCACTCCCGCCCCATATATCCTGGGCACTCACTGCAAATTGCCTGGCTTTTGAGGGTGTAGGGTCGATGCCTACGGTGTCGCTATATGAGTTGTACGAAATGCTTATGCCCCCGGCCCATTTGGTCAGAGGCGAAAAGAAACGGCGGTCGAAACTCAGCCTACGGTTAACATGACCGTGATGATCTATACCAATGCCTAAATCTCCACTAATATAACTTGAACCAATGTTGGAAACCATGTAGTCGATGCCGTAATACTTATCCTGATTGTTAAAAGTGTGCTTAAATTGGTGCCCGAGTCCTAAAAAATTTCTATCAGTTAAAACAATATTATTTCCAGGCCTTTGCGGTAGAATACTCCACATATCCAGCACCCGGATATATATATCCACTTGTTCCGAATGATCTCCTACTATCTCCACGCTAAAAAATAAGTCGCGTACGTATTCCTTCTCCCTAATCAATCTTTCTGATTCTTTGGCGCGTAACGGATCAAAAGGTGCTCCTTCATGTAAAAGCAATAAATTTTTAATGGATTTTTCTTTGGATTTAAGATGGAGGGTATTTGCTGTTTTTTGCAAAAAACTTTCATCTGTCTTGGTTGTATCATCAACAGAGCTGGAAAATGGGTCGTATGTTTTTATATAAACATGCCGGATTATTTTGCCCTTATACTTATCGTAATTTTCTTGGCTTGACCTTTCTTTTCCTTTACTTTCTGATTTTTTTTCATCTTCATTTTTAATCAGGAGGTTTTGAAGCATTTTCACCGTTTTGTTTTGCTGTGCTATGGAATCTATTTTATCATAAACCGAAGAGCTGTCTATTTTAGTTGTAGGTACCTGTGCACTAATCAATTGGTGTGAGCATAATGCTACCACAACAAAAATAGGGACAATTATTCTACGTAGGCTCATTATTCATTTCTTCTTTTTAAAATCCCAATTACTTTTAGTTCCTCCTCGCTAAACCATTTTTTGTTAGGCGACTTTTTAAGGGGTAACTGCATTTTATCCGTTTTGCCATTTATTACGGCTTGTAATACCTGTGGATGCACATAGTATTTACGGCAAACCGACACGGTATTATTTAATTTATTAGCAATTAATCGCACCAAAGTTGTTTCCAGTTTCTTTCGGGGATTTTTTTTCACCGTTTCTCTGGCCACCGGTTCAAATTTCACTGCCAACACCGTTCCTCCCCATGTTCTAAAATCTTTTGCGGTAATATGCGATGAAGAAGCCTTCCGAAGATATTCATTAACTTCGCGCGAATCAATAGTAACGTAACTTTTCCCGTTTTTATATCTGAACAACTCATAACCCGGAAGCTCCGAACATTGTTTAAGCATCTTGCGCAAGGTGGGGTGGTTAACTTTTATTTGCCTGAGCTTTCCGCTTTTTGCCATGTATTTTAAGCGCAAGTGTTTCTTTTCTTCTTGCAGATGCTTTTTACGCAAGGTAGTTAAGCCAAAGGTACCATTTTCGTCCTTGTAAAACTTATTACCCACGCGCAAAAACAACTCATCCATTAATTTTACGGCCAACGCCAGTACTTTTTCCTTGCACCATATTCTTCTACGAAGATCTTTTTGTACCTGTTGGCGAATTAAGGGCAGCTTTTTCGAAAACTTTAGTAGATCGTTGTATTTTTGATGGTTCAGGTATTCACTCCACGCCGAATGATACAGATATTGCTTCCTCCCTTTGGCATCAATTCCTGTAGCTTGAATATGGCCTTTAGGTTTGTTGCAAATCCATACCTCGTCCCACATGGGTGGTATCACCATATTTTTAATTCGGGTGATGGTTTTTTCATTCTCGATAGGTTTTCCAAAATGATTCTGATAAATAAACTCATCATCCTGTTTCACTCTTTTGTATCCTCTCGAAAAGTCGTTAATGTAAACTAAGGAGGGAGGTATGCTTTTACCATTGGTCATAAACTTTAAATAAGCAATTGTTTAACTTGACGATGCTTTTCTAATATTTTAAATATAAATTTAGCCCAAATAATTCAAGCATTATTTGGGCTAAATCTTTTAATTGTTTCTGAGCGCATGAATCAATTCATCTTTACTCATTTTGCTTCGTCCATCAATGCCCACCTGCTTAACTTTTTCGTACAGCTCCTTTTTTGTCCACTGCTCATACGGTTTACTATGTCCGCCTTTTGTTCCTGAATCAGGTGTATTGGCTATGCGCGCCGATTTTTCCTTGCTATAACCTTTGTCGCGCAAAGCTTCGTATTGCTCCGGATTTTTTATCCGCGAATCGGTTGACTTGTTTGGCATAACTTTATGGGTTTAATTTGAAACTACTTCAATTATTTTATTGCTGAAAGCTTCCAGATCGTTGGGGTTTCGTGAAGTAATCAATACCTCGTCTACCACCACCTCCTGATCGACCCAGTTGGCACCTGCATTTTGCAGATCTGTTTTAATGGAGAAAAAGGAAGTCATTTTTCTGCCTTTAACTTCATCTGCCTCAATAAGCAGTTGGGGGCCATGACAAATAGCGGCAACAGGCTTGTTGTTTGTAAAAAAGCTCTTTACAAATTCTACAGCTTTCTTTTCGCGACGAAGCTTGTCGGGGTTAATTACTCCACCCGGTATTACAAGCGCATCATAATCTTGCTCCTTTGCTTTATCCAATGTTACATCAACGGCAATAGTTTTGCTCCACTCACCATGTTTCCATGCTTTAATAACACCACTTTCCAAACTCACAATATCAATATGCGCTCCGCTATTTTCCAGTGCTTTTTTAGGTTCAAAAAGTTCCGATTCTTCAAAACCATCCGTTGAAATTATGGCTATTTTTTTACCTTTTAAATTTTTCATTGTAGCGTTGATTTTAATTAAACTTCTTTTTTTAATCCGTTGAGCTGTTGTATGGCTACCTTAACCAAGCGTTGTTGTTCTTCAAGCCTTTCCTTTAAAAATGCAGGTATTTCATGATCAGCCAATACTTTGTTATACACATCCACGGCTGCTTTTTCGCCATACATACTTTCCTCAAGTACTTTTTCGCTGGTGTCACTGCTAAAGGTAGATTTTGTGGCCAGCCAGGTGCGGTGAAAAAATCCTTTTACGGTTCCAGAGGAATCAAGTTCAATACCCATGCTTA
>JAGXIP010000223.1 GCA_024635585.1 Saccharicrinis sp.
ATGACAAAAATTAGTCTGATTGTGATGGACGACGCAGATACCATCATGCTCAACAGATACCACCCGATTATCTACCGCGTTGGCGATGGCGTTAAAAAAGCGCAGATTATTATTGCCGCCGACCAATGGCATCATAAAATCGGCGATTTGTCGGAAATGATATTAAAGAACCCCGTAGTTATTGAAATAGAAGTGTGAGGTGACAATTTTTTTGGATGCCTTAGTGTGCAAGCACAACTAAGGGTCATTCCATAATGGTAGCAGTACCGACAGGCACCTAATTATGGTAGATTTTTATTTTTCCCATACGGGACGGAACATAGCATTGACCTATTTTTCTACCCATATCGTTGGCTGGATGAAGCGTATGGAGATTTACGTGTAAACTCCATTGCTGAGCCAAATCTTTAATTTATCATTTCATTTTAAAGCCAATTCAGAGATTTGGCGTTGGTCAATTACACTACGAACTCCCCAAAAGTACAAATTCAATATACTATATTCCAGCATGTTGGGTATTTTTTGTTTTACCATTTGAAAACTCCTTGCAATTTAATTCCTAATGGAATCATTAATAGTCCTATGTAAATGAAGATTAAACAAAGCTTTATATGCTTTTCCAGCTTCTTCGCTTTGCCCAAATCTTCCATATTCAATTCAATAGTTTTCGATTTTACAAAAAATGGAAAAAATGCCGATAATTGGTCGATAAAATATGTCAGAATATTATTGTTAAAATCCCAAAAAGTTAATCCTTTAGGGTATTTCTTCACAATCTTAAAATATTTAAAATGCCGATAGTATTTTATTCCAAACGCTATAATCCCCAAGGTGAGTATTGTTGGTAATATTTTATGTATTAGTGTCTCCATTTGCCAGTATTATATCTGTGTCCCTTATAATATATTCATTCCAAATGTATTAAGTCAACGTTCTATTTGCTGTGTTAGTTATAAATTTTCTAATCAACCGTACTATATCATTTTTTATTGGGCGAAGTCGAAAATAGTACCCAATTTATTTCTAACGAGATATCGAGTAAAGTAAGATTCTGACATATTATTTTGCCCATACTATTAAGTGTCCGCACCGTAATGGTACCCGTGGCCTAGCCTCAAACTATATTCGACAAACTCTAAAGTGACGCAATATTTTAATCGTTTAAAATTGAATTTCATTCAATACCCTACGTCACGTCCCTCCCCCATTTTGGGGGAGTCGGAGGGGGCTTCCCTTTCTACGAAAACAACGCCTTAATATCGTTAACCTGAATGGTTTTCATAAAGTTTTCGTCGGCCTGTACAATATCGCCTGCAATCTTCTTCTTTTTGCTCTGTAACTGCAAAATCTTTTCTTCCACAGTATCTTTGCATATCATACGGTAGGCAAATACTTTTTTTTCTTGCCCTATGCGGTAACAACGGTCGATCGCCTGATTTTCTACGGCCGGATTCCACCAAGGATCCACGATATATACATAATCGGCAGCTGTAAGGTTAAGTCCTGTACCACCAGCTTTTAAGCTGATTAAAAACACCCTCAAATCTTCGTTTTCCTGAAAGTTGTTTACCGATTTTTCGCGTTGAACTGTGGTGCTCTTACCATCGAGATATTCAAAATCAATATTTCTCTTGTTCAGTTCAACTTTTATCAAACCCAACATTTTTACGAACTGCGAGAATATCAGAATTTTGTGCTTGCCCGTTTTATCGGTAATCATTTGCACTAATTCTTTTATCTTAACTGATTCGCTACTCGAAATGTTATCGTCGTTGAGCAAGGCAGGCGAATCGCATATTTGGCGCATACGGGTCAATGCTTCCAGCACCATCAGCTTTGAGTTTTCCATGCCTTTGTTTTCAATCTGGTCGAGCAGCTTATTTTTAAATTCGTTGCGATAGGCATCGTATATTTTACGCTGTTCGGTTTCCATTTCG
The DNA here is from genome assembly GCA_024635585.1 of Saccharicrinis sp. Taxonomy (GTDB): domain Bacteria; phylum Bacteroidota; class Bacteroidia; order Bacteroidales; family Marinilabiliaceae; genus Saccharicrinis. The sequence continues at coordinate 1,938 of JAGXIP010000223.1, forward strand.
CAATAAATAATGCCCTCAGTTTTTGGCGGTAGTTCCGATGCTACTTTTTCTTTAGTGCGTCGCAAAATAAAAGGGTTTATCAAACGCTGAAGCTCGGCGGCAATATTGTCGTCACCCTCCTTGTCGATGGCATTGGAAAACTGTGCTCTAAAGCCCGTTGCACCACCAAAAAAGCCTTTGTTTACAAAACTCATTTGGGCATATAAATCAAAGGTGCTGTTTTCGATAGGCGTACCTGAAAGAGCAATTCGGTTTTTTGCATTTATTAGGTTAACAGCTTTAAACCTACGCGATGCAGGGTTTTTTATGGCTTGCGATTCGTCCAACACAGCGTAGTTAAACCTAAATTTCATCAACATTTGTATATCGCGTAGTAAAACACCATAGGTAGTAAAAACCAAATCGTAATCAGCAAACACCTCGGTATCCTTGGTGCGATTTAAACCATAATGGTAATAGGCCTTTAGTTCGGGCGCAAATTTGGCAATCTCATTTTCCCAATTAAAAAGTAAGGTAGTGGGAACAACTATTATACTTGGTGTGGGATCATTGGCAAGCACATGCTGTAAAAAGGTAAGCACCTGTAGCGTTTTACCCAGTCCCATATCGTCGGCCAGTATGCCGCCCCATCCCATTTCGTCAAGGAAGTTGAGCCAGTTTAGTCCTTCTTTTTGGTAAGCCCTTAGCTCGGCATTGATTGTTTCAGGTACTTTCGTGTCCGAAATTTCTTTAAAACTGGCGAAGCGTTTCCGTTTCTGCGCTATTTCGTCCATTATCTCTATCTCGTCCATATTTTCAAACAACTCGTCGATAATAGAAAAACGCATTTTAGATATGGCTAGCTTATCATCCTTTATTTCACCGTGTCTAAAAAACTTCTCTAACTTGTGCATCCATTCGGTGGGCAGCATACCTACACTCCCATCGTTTAGCTGTATATATTTTTGCTGGTTGAGCACCGCTTGTTTAATGTCCTTCAAGCTCACTTTGTTATCGCCAAAACTCACTTTTACATCTACCTCAAACCAATCCTGTCCGCTACTAATAGAAGTAGATACCTTGCCTGCATAAGGCGAAAACTTAAAGTTCTTAAGTTCCTTAAGGCCAAAAACCTCCACCTCCATGCGCTGCATCTGCTCAAAAAAGCGGTAAAACCACATATCCTTTGCAAAGGTATCGTAATGAAGGTAAAAGCGCTTGTCCTCCACCTGCTCCTCAAAATAGGGATGCAGATCGGCAATGGCGTTTATATAGTCGTCTTCAAGCTCAATATTACGTTTGTATTCGGTTACCTCGCCTTGCTCGTTCACCAGCACATTGCCCGATTGATTTAGCATGACCGACACGCCATTGTGGTACTCTACCTGCGGGGTGATAATCAAAAAGTCGTGGAGTTCGGAAAGGAACACCTGCTTTTTGCGGAAATCAAGCTCTACGGATTCAATATCGAACACACCGTTGCCAAAATCAATCTCGAAGTTGCGCGAAAGTGGCATCACAATCTCATTAAAAAATTGCTGCTTGTGCGTTTTCACCATCTTTAAATCGTTGCGCCACATTTCTATATGTCGAGCAATGGTATAATTAGCAGCTATGGCTATGGTCTTTTTATAAAGATAAACATGGCAATCCCTGTACATCTAATCTATCTCATCCACCCCACACTCCTGACCGTCGATATTTAGCATCAAACGCAAGCCTACAAAAGTTTCATCCTCAAAGGCCACATATTTTGCGGTAACTGGTGTGGATACAATTTTTGTTTTCTTTAGTTCCGACTTTTTTATTTTGTACTCACTTTCGGTGCGTAGCATGAGTATTTTTTCTTTACCCAAAAGATGCACCATCCGCCGCTTTACAGCAAAAACTGTTTTTTCGTTTTCACTTGTGTTCAACTTATTAATACAACGCACAATCTCCTCTGCATTGGCTGTTAATTTCAACTTATCGGCGTCGGGATACTCTTCGTAACGCTCAATATGGCTCGCCAGCTTAGTTCTGTCCTTGTTGGGCTTGCCCACAACTGCTACAACATTAAAGTTTGCACTGGCATTATAATCGTAGTATTGATCTTCATTAAACTGAACGACGAACCCCACTGATCGCTCCTCATTTTTACGCGGAACGCTCTCCAATTGAAGCTCCTCGCCGTTTATCTCATCTATAAAATTTCTAAAATTCGATTTGTAGTCCGCATTCACAGGTAGCATCCCTTCTTCTTCGGGTCTAAACAGCATGGTAAGCCCTTTTTGGGGGTTGAAGCTGTACATGAAGTATTTATCAAAATCGGCATCCGTAGGTAAACCATATACCTCTAAGGCATGTTTTTTTCGAATAGTAAACTTATTGCTAAAGATAATATCCAACAAATCGGGCGTTTCCGAATCAGCTATCATTAGCAAGGTATTCGCTTCTACCTTGTTTAATTTAGGAATAGGTTTTTTTCCATCGCTTTTGATATAAACTTTTCCATCGCGGAAGCTAATTGTAGCCCATGGATTATTATGAAAGGAAGAATAAAAAAAGGTAATTTCATTTTCGTTAATATCCACATGGCTAAACATTAGGTTGTTATAACCGTGTAATATATCATTGATTACACTTACTGAGCTGTGCTCTTCAATTGTATCTTTCGAAATGAAACGGTAATTCTCAATGAGGTAACCGTGGGCAGTGCGTAATGACGAAGCTTGCGCAAGCGTTTCGCCCGCAGACAATGTCGATATTTTATGCTCTCCCCCATCTTTAATAAACATGAGTGAGGCTACGGTGTGCTTGCAAATGGTTCCCCAATCGAACGGACAGGTACAAGTTGTTTTTAAATCGCCTTTATTGATATCTCTTACGATAACCGAATATCTTTGACCGCCCTGTACATTAAAGTGCCACGTATCAGAAGCTTTATTGGCATATTTCAACGTTACCGCTCCTTGGTTGTACAATTCAATCCCTCTTTCTACAATCCTATCCGAGGCCTTAAAACGTATATATCGGTCAATATAATCCTTCAAATCCATGTATTCACTTTAGTGCGATAAAAACCGCAAAGATAACAAGAGCTATTGGCTTTAGGCCAAATATTTTATTAATTATTTCAATCTCCCAACTTGAACGAACCAATAAAGAGATGCCCAAAGATTTTACATGCTCATTTTGTTTGGTATCTTTTTACCATTGTTGTTTTCAATATAAACCATACACAACTGCCCCTACAAAAGTCCTTTCAAAGTTTTTATTCTATCATTAATTGTATATCTTTCAGAACCACTTAGATACAAATTAAATTAATACTTTTTATTATGAGCAAAAAAGGACTAACCATAGGCATCCTCACAGGAGGAGGCGATGTACCCGGATTAAACCCTGCCATACGTGCGGTAACCATGCGTGCCATTCGCGAAGGCTACAATGTAATTGGCATTAAAAATGGTTGGAAAGGCGTTATCAGTATTGATCCTTCCAAGCCATTGGATCAACAACCATATTGCATACCATTAACCGAGCTGATTGTAAATAAGATAGGACGCACCGGCGGCACTTTTCTGCATTCGAGCCGCACAAAAGCTACCAAAGTAGCTCTGAAAGATTTACCAGATCATTTAGTAGGCGTTTATAAAGAAGAGTATAACGACTTAACCAACGAAGCCGTTACCAACTTAAAGCACATTGGTATTGATTACCTGATACCCATCGGCGGCGACGACACATTGAGCTATGCCGTGCGCTTGCACAAAGAGGGAATTAAGGTGATTGGTATCCCCAAAACTATGGATGGTGATGTTCCGGGCACAGAGTATTGCATAGGTTTTAGCACTTGTATTACCCGCACTATCGAACTTACCCACGAACTGCGCACCTGTGCAGGGTCGCATGAGCGCTTTTTGGTATTGGAAGTATTTGGGCGTAATGCCGGCTTTTCGGCGCTTATGCCTACCATTGGCGGTGCAGCCGATCGCTGTGTTATCCCTGAATTTGTAATTAATACGGAACACCTTACCAAATTGATGGTAGAAGACCGAAAAAATAATCCAAGCAATTATTCTGTTGTTTTGGTATCGGAAGGAGCCACGTTTGAAGGAATGGATACGGTGTATGCCGATGCCGAAACCGATGCCTTTGGCCATAAAAAATTGGGTGGTATAGGCGAAATGATAAGCAAGGAACTTAAACGTCACTCCGCCCAATTTAACAATGGACACGAGATAAACGTCATCAATCAAAAATTAGGCTACCTGGTGCGCTCCGGCCAGCCTGATGCACTGGATTCCATCATTCCTACCACCTATGGAAACATGGCCTTGGACTTGATTAAAAAAGGCGAATCGGGATATATGGTTTGTGTTAAAAATGGCAAATTTGATTATGTGCCCATCGAAGTGGTTCAGAAAGATAATAAAGGCCAAAGCGTTAAAAAAGTAAACATTAACAAGTATTACGATACCAAACGATACAGACCCATATATCAGGATATTATCGGTGATCCGATGATGTATTTGACGAAAGATATGGAGTAAAACAGGCTCTTTTAAACAGTATGTAACATTTATATTTAAGGGTTTTGCCGTAAGGCCAAACCCTTTTTTTACACTACATTTGTGCCTAAACCCACAAAACGATATCAATGCCCAAGTATTCTGTAATTATACCGGTATATAACCGTCCGCACGAAATAGACGAACTACTACACAGCCTCACCCTTGTTAATTATACTAATTTTGAAGTAATAATTGTGGAAGATGGGTCTCAGCTCTCGTCTAAAGACATTTGTCTGAATTACAACAATAAGTTAGCACTTAGGTATGAATTCCAAGACAACACGGGTCCTGGACCTGCGCGGAACACGGGAGCTAAGTTAGCACAAGGTGATTATTTTTTGTTTTTTGATTCGGATTGCCTGATTCCCGTGGAGTATTTTAACCAGGTGGATGAAAAGCTGGACAATATAGATTGTTTTGGTGGACCCGATATGGCACACCCATCATTTAATACTATTCAAAAAGCCATCAGCTATTCCATGACAGCTACCCTCACTACAGGAGGGATAAGGGGTGGAAAAAAGAAATTGGACAAATTTTATCCCCGCAGTTTTAACATGGGTATAAAAAAAGAAGTATTCAGATCGTTAGGCGGATTTGCAAAACTTCGCTTTGGCGAAGATTTGGATTTTAGCATGAGCATACTCGAAGAGGGCTATTCAACCAAATTGATTATTGAAGCGGCAGTATATCACAAACGACGCAATAATTTTCAATCGTTTTTTAAACAAGTATATAACTCAGGTATCGCGCGTATCAATTTAAACTACCGTCATCCGGGCTCGTTAAAATTAGTTCATGCCATACCATCTGTATTTACTTTTGGTTATATTTTAACCTTAATGGCAGGTATATTGTTTCCTTCATTATATCTGCTTGCCCTTATCCCCTGGCTCCTATTTTTTGCCGATGCCAGTATTCAAACAAAAAGCATCAAGGTAGGTTTGGCATCTAGCTTGGCCGCCATGGTACAAATATTTGGCTATGGTCTGGGCTTTCTATCGGCCACCTTAAAGCGAAAAGTACTAAAAGCCAGCGAATTTACGGCTTACGAGAAAAACTTTTACGATTGATTATTTCAATTCACTCCAAAACGATAGAGCTTAGAATTGTTTTGTAAAGAAGAAACTTCACTTTTTGAATATCTGACAATATGATCGACAATACGCTGAGGAGGGCTCAAGTTTTCGTCATCGAAAAAACTCTTGGGTAAACTATCGAAAAAGTCAATTAATGCCAAACTGTATTCTTCCAGTTTGGCCAAATCTTGGGTAGCATTTGAATTCATAGGCGTTTAATTTCTCTACGTACAATTAAATTAACTGCAATTTCAGATACAAATGCTTTACTCTGTCTTAACCCACTTTGGTCAAAACCATACAATTGTACCGATATCTATCTTAACACACAGTTAAAAAACGCCGAATATTTTCAAATATTGCAGAAATATTAAATTGTTAGAGAAATATTTTTCTCTTCGACCATTGTACGCATATTTATTAAGGCATACCGCATTCTTCCAAGGGCTGTATTTATACTCACCCCGGTTTCCTCGGCAATCTCTTTAAAGCTAAGCCCCATGAAATGTCTCAACTTTACAACTTCCTTTTGGTTATCGGGCAACAGTTCTAATAATTCGCTTACGTCGCTTAAAATCTGGGAATAAACCATCTTATCTTCCACTGTCGATTCCGCATATTTGGTCGAGTTTAGCAAGTCATAATCATTATCGTCATTCGATACCACTTTCATATGCTTTTGCTTGCGGTAAAAGTCGATAACCAAATTATGGGCAATACGCATCACCCAAGAGGCAAACCTACCATTATCCACATATTTCCCCCTCTTCAGGTTTTGAATCACCTTTATAAAGGTATCCTGAAATACATCTTCGGCCAATTCCTGCTGTTTTACCAGCATTAGTATGTACGAGTAAATTTTGTTCTTATGCCTATCTATTAGAACTTGCAAACATCTTTCTTCGCCTGTAATATATGCTTGTACCAAGCTGTTATCAGACATCTCTTGAATGTTCTTCATGCTTAAACTATTTATAATTAAGCGTAAATGTTTGCTATAGGCTTTATTTTTGAAGTGTTAATAATAATATTTGACTTGCAAAAAAACTAAAAAAAACAATAACAAACAAGCGAAGTACATTCTTTCTCTTCATCGCTGCCAAAACAAAAAATAATGTCTGTGCTGTTTGAATACCTTACAAAAGTACGATAAGCTACCAAAAATCGCTTTTCTATTTCAAATAGAAAGTAAATCTAATACCTTTGTGTTAATTTGATATTATTATTTGCATTATTGTATTAATTACTTACTTTTACAGCGTTATTATTAATAAATATTTCATAACTATATCATAATACAAAAAGCGTATGTGCGGATTTGCAGTTTACACGGGGAGCGATATGATGGACAAACTACTGTTTGCCAGCGAGTTCAATAAAATTAAGTATAGGGGACCAGATAATTCTTTAATCAGGGACTTTGGAAAACAAGGCTGGATGGGATTTCACCGTTTGAGTATTATGGACGTGTCGGACAACGGAAATCAACCGTTGGTTTATAAAAACATAAACTTGGTTTGCAATGGCGAAGTATACAACTATCCGCAGTTACGAGAAAAATATGAACAACAATATGATTTTAAGTCCACCAGCGATTGCGAAGTAATTATACCCTTGTTCCTGGATAAAGGAATTAAGGAAACGGTATGCTCGTTGGATGCCGAGTTTGTATTTGTAATTTACGATTCTGCTAAAAATAAATATTTGGCGGCACGAGATCCTATCGGTATTCGACCACTGTTTTATGGTTATTCGGCCGAGGGTGATATCATGTTTGCCAGCGAAATGAAAGCTTTACATGCTTTGTGTGAAGAAATAAAACCATTTCCACCCGGATATTATTACGATGGCGATGAATTTATTTGCTATCGCGATATATCAAAAGTTGAAGCCTATGTACAGGATGATTTGGACGATATTTTCAAAAACATCAATGAAAAGTTAACACGGGGTATTGAAAAGCGACTAAATGCCGATGTTCCCGTGGGCTTTCTTTGTAGCGGAGGGTTAGATTCAAGTTTAGTATGCGCCGTGGCCGCTAAAATGCTCAAACGACCCATTAAAACATTTGCCGTGGGTATTGTAGATGGCCCTATCGATACCAAATATGCACGCATCGTGGCCGATTATCTAGGTGCCGATCATACCGAAGTACTGTTTACCAAAGAAGATATTTTTGATAATCTGAGCACCTTGATCTATAACATCGAAACCTGGGATATTACAACCATCCGTGCATCGGTGGGTATGTATCTTATATGCAAATACATAAGTGAAAATTCTGATGTTAAGGTGTTGATGACAGGTGAAATTGCCGATGAGATATTTGGATATAAATATACTGACTTTGCCCCTAGCCCAGAGGCTTTTCAGGAAGAAGCAGAAAAACGTATTCGCGAAATCCACCTTTACGACGTCCTCAGAGCCGACCGGAGTATATC
>JAGXIP010000224.1 GCA_024635585.1 Saccharicrinis sp.
GAATTTAACCGGACCAGCAGAATATTTAGTGTTTAAAAAGGACGGTACAACATTCTTTGTTGAAACTAATTCCAATATTCTGCATGATGCCGACAACAATCCAACCGGAGTTCTATATTTTGAACGCGACATTACCAGTCGTAAGCAGGCGGAAGCAGAATTAATTGCAGCTAAAGAAAAAGCCGTAGAGAGCGACCGCCTGAAATCAGCATTCTTGGCCAATATGAGCCACGAAATACGTACTCCCATGAATGGCATACTGGGTTTTGCCGAATTATTGAAAGAACCCAATCTTACCGGCGAAGAACAGCAAATGTATATCGGTATCATTGAAAGTAGTGGAGAACGAATGCTCAATATCATTAATGATATTATAAGTATTTCGAAAATTGAAGCCGGACTGATGGAAGTTAATTGGCAAGAATCGAATATCAACGAACAAATCGAATATATTTATAGCTTCTTCAAACCGGAAGTTGAAGGAAAAGGAATGCAGTTTTCATTTAAAAATTCATTGCCCTTAAACGAAGCCATCTTGAGAACCGATCCCGAGAAAGTGTTTGCTATACTTACTAACCTTGTAAAAAATGCCATCAAATACAGTGAAAAAGGTTCAATAGAATTTGGGTATAATTTAAAGGGGGTAAACCTTGAGTTTTATGTAAAAGATACAGGAATAGGTATTCCGGAAGCCAGACAGAAAGCCATTTTTAAACGGTTTATTCAAGCTGATTTTGCTGATAAAATGGCACGTCAAGGAGCAGGGTTAGGTTTGTCTATTTCTAAAGCTTATGCCGAAATGCTTGGTGGAAATATTTGGGTTGAATCACAGGTGGAAAACCTGTCTGCCGGGAAGGCAGGAGGAAGCACCTTTTATTTTTTTCTTCCATACCAGGGTCAAAAAGATGTATAAAGAATGATTAATAGACTCTAACTGGTACTGTATCACGAAGCCACCAATGACAGATACAATGCCCAACTGGCAAAAAAACCTTCCATGCCACAGCCCAGTAAGCTGCCTAAATAGCCAAAAATGCCGGAGCAGGTAAGTTGTTGATAGGTCATTTTTCTTCCCGTTATAAAAATGTTTCTGTTCTATTAGATGAAGCACAAACCGTTTTTCCAAATACATACGTGGACAACGAAGGTGATGCTATAAAAAGTGGGAGAGTAGGGAGTGTTTTAAACTTGATTGTCCTATGCAACATCCTCAATTTTATTATTTAGTACAATATTGTTGTATTTTCATCTTCAGTTGCTTAACCTCCGTTTTATAAAACTTTTCAAATTATACGAGGTCTGTCAATACAAATTTTTTAAATTCGTATTGACAACAGGCTAATGCCGTATCGAGGAAATCCCGAATATTCCTCCTTTCAATGTTGTCAAGTCTCATAAACCAGTATCTTTAATCCGTTTCACGGTTTTACCTTATTTTAGCCAATTATGAAGATAGGATATGCAAGGATTTCCACCAAGGATCAAAAATTAGAAATGCAGGCCAAAACTTTACAAAAGGCAGGTTAAAATTATCAGTAACCACTAAGTAAATGTATTACAAATGCGAAATAGAAACCATAAACCAGCTAAAGGTGTGATTATGGTCTCTATAACTAAGTTGTGGGTAATTAGTGGATGAGCGAACAAATTTGACTTAACGCAGATTTCGCCTCTTTCATCTTCCTAACCATAAACCAACCATGGAACATCTTAGGATACTCAAAGTAATTGAATACGGTACCATTTTTTCTCATTTTATCTTTTAGCAATCTTGAATCTGCACAAAATAAATCGTGAGTTCCTACGAACAAGGATATTTTTGCCAAATTTGAAAGGTTGCCATAAATTGGACTAACTTGATAATCCTTGGTGCTCAAATCCCCAGCATAACCATTACCAGCTATTTGAAGTCCTTTTATTCCAAGAATTTTGTCATTCTCATCTATTTCGGATAAGTTTGGGTTCGTCATTGTTACATCTAACCAAGGAGCTAATAATATTAATTGTTCAGGTTGTGTTTTTTTGTTTTCTCTGAGCCACATTGCAAAACCTAAAGCCAGTCCTCCTCCCGCAGATTCCCCCATAATTATTATCTTCTTATTAGGATGTTGTAGTCGTATATCGGAATACAATTCCGATATAAATTCATATACTTCTTCACAATTTGCTTTAGGAGCCAAAGGATAATCAGGAATTATAAATGTGGCTTTCGATTTATCTACCAGTTGCTCAGCAAATGACCAATTGTGTTTTGAAATATTCCAATAATAAGCACCTCCATGCAGATACAAAACTATTTTATCTGACCTGTACTCTTTTGAACGTATTGTCCAAACATTTCTGTTCTTTACAGTATCTTGAATAACCTCATATTTTTTTACGAAAGATTTTGGGACAGGGTCTGCATATTGTTTAATCTTGTTTTTTGTAATCCCCTTTTCTATGATTTTCTTGACTCCAAAAACAGAACTCAAGCTCTGAATGAGTTTAGATTTAAAGCTTGGTTTTTGAGAGTGTACATAAGTGATTGAAGTAACCATTATAGTTTGAGCATTAATATGGGTAGGGGTCAAAAAAAGAAATATTACAATGAATATTACTAGTGCGTTGGGCTGATTTAAAAATTTGTTTCTAAATATCATTTTATCTGATTATTATTATTGATGGAGTATTTATTGGATTCTTAATGAAATACATGTTGTAGCACTTTTAACTTTTAAAGTTTTTTAACGTTTTAGTTTTTTTCTTTGCTACTATAAAATAACTAGATGCCCCTTTATATATCTTTTCAGTGTCAATAGTCTGTAAATTTCCATTTGCTATTAAATCATCTAACTCAGAACTTTTAAGTCTTCTTATAGGTATAGGAATTACTCCAATTTTACACAATACCCGAACAAGCTGAATCTGAATATTAACCATAAATGACATTTTGTCCCGTAAACAAGGGGTTACAGAAATAAATAAGCCCTCTGGTCTTAATAATTCATATATCCTTTGCATAACTTTCCGGGGATCAGGGACAGTATGTAGCATATTGAAAGCTAGGATTGTGTCAAACGATTCTTTTTCATACCTCTCATCAAAAATATCCGTTTGTGCGAAATGGATATTTTCAACTTTTTTATTGACGACTTTTTCTTTGGCTATTTCAATCATTTTTGATGAAATATCAATAGCATGAATCTCTTTCACCTGGTTAGCAATTTCACGGGATGTAGTACCAGTTCCACATCCATAATCCATGACTATATTACTGCTGTTGAGATGCTTTTTAGTGAGCTCCCGAGACTTACTATGAATATATTCAAATCGTTCCTCTGTCTTGTCATAGTTTTCCGAAGCTTTATCCCAGAACACTACCGATTTACTCATTTTCTTCATCATTCTTAATTATACTTTCTAGTTTAACAACTTTTAAAAGTGGAGATTTTTTCGTTTTCATTTTAATCATTAATCTGGCAAAACTTCACATACAAAGCCCATGCTTTGCATTAGCTGAATGACATCTTTCTCTAAAAGTTTAGAGGAAACAACGCGAAGTACATTGTCCAAATCTTCAGTATCTACCGACCACTCAGAAATGCAAGGATGCAAGTTGAAATAGGGCGCTATCCATTTAATTAAATGAGAAGAACCAAGGTTTGTTTTAAACACCAATACATTCATATTCAGTTACTTTTTCTTTCGCTTTGTGAATTTGTCAAAACTCAGCGATCGCCTTGGAAATTTGATCTGGAATACTGACTTTGATGTTTTTCGTAACATTTGTCGAAAAAGTCACTTCATTAGTTGTCAAAAACGTGTGCTGAAAATGGGAATAATTCATGATGGGCATAAATGGAATACCCAATAAAAGAGCCTTACTTTGTGGCAAACCATACGTAATATTTTCCGTATCGAAGCCGAACCAGGTGTTGATTGTTAAGAAATCATCATTGCATTTACCCATCAACATAGCTAACATGGGACTTACAATTTCCTTTTTAAATTGTCTGACACCTTCAAACACATAAAAGTCGTCGTAGACGTTTTGTTCCTCCAATGCTGCACGGATAGCGGAATGAATTGATTCAATTGTTTTGAATAAATCGTGAGGATAGATTGGAACCTCATGAATTTCAACGCCAGAAGCTCCATTTCCTATATAGTAATCTTCTAATACTACATTCCCTTCATCTGATTTCATTCTTGAGCGTATATCAACAATCAAATTGAACCCAATCACTTTATCTTCTTGATAAATTGACATATACACCATAGCCAACATCACTTCAAAACTAGAACACCACCTAAATTCGTTGTTATAGGACTTTTTTATTTTATCAATTTCTTGCCGATTTAATCGAAACTTAACTTCCTTAAACCGAATCCCAGCACCCCAGAGTAGACCGCTAACAACCATTTTTGCCAAATAAAACCCAAGGTTCGGATTGTACGCGTTCACCTTTTCAGACAATTCCTTATCTGAGTTTATTTTATCAAATATTTGCTTATTATTCAAAGTGTGCGAAAAGGAAAGTCTATTATTAACGTCAGTGTACTTTTTTTTCAATTTTTCTGTATCTTGTATACATGCACTTGTTTCTGACAATAATTTGAGAAAGATATTAGCTGAGTATGTATCAAAAACAGTGTGGTCCATGTAGAAAACGATAGAGAATTCTCCATACTTGACATAGTGATGAATAGTCACCAAAACAATTGGGATATTCAACTTTTTTATTTTAGAAAAAGGATTATGTGCAATAAAACCAGGAAATTGCTTCCTGAGAATTTTTGAAAATCTTCTCTTGTCATTAAATAGCGCACTTGGCGGCTGTTCGTATGTTTTTTTATCTTCAAAGAATTGATACATAATGCCATCATTATTGGTTTGGGAAATTGAGTATCCAGGAATTGATGTGGATTCAGTATCGTCCTCCCATCTTGATGAAACGAACTGGAATTTAGAGTTATCCACTAAAAACTGTAGAGAATCCTTGAGAGAGCTCAGGAAGTCTCTCATTTCTTTACTATTTTCAATCTTGAATACCCATTGAAAAGGGGAATGAGCCCTAGAATTGTTAGTATCTAAAGCACATGTCTTTTTCTCAACCATAAACGCATTATTTCTTCTACTGATATAAGCCTCTTCCACTTTCTTCATTATTTTTATAACTTTTTATTTATCAAAACATTAAATTCTTAACACGAGTCTAACCACTTTTAAAAGTGGAGACTTTTTCGTTTTCATTTCAATCATTAGTCTGGCAAAGCTTCACATACAAAACCCTTACGTTGCATTAATTGAATGACATCTTTCTCTATTAAGTTTAAAGAAACAACACGAAGTACATTGTCCACATCTTCGCTATCTACCGACCATTCTGAAATGCATGGATGCGAGTTGAAATAAGGCGCTATCCATTCAATTAAATGAGAAGAACCAAGGTTTGTTTTAAACACCAATACACTCATATCCGGTTACTTTTTCTTTCGCTTTTTGAATTTGTCATTTAACGGATCGTAGGTAAATACTTCGTTAAGAGTTACACTAAATACATTAGCAATTCTAAACGCTAGTTCCAAAGAAGGGGAATACTTCCCACTCTCAATGGCTGCTATTGTTTGTCTGGTAACCCCAACTTCATCTGCCAATTGTTGTTGTGTCATTTCATCTTTGAAAAAGCGCAAAGTTCTGATCTTGTTTTGAATATAGTCAATACTCATCTTAAACGCCTTTATTGTAGAAATAAATTTTCCAAACATCACTCATCACTGCTGACACAAACCCAAAAATCAAAATGGTTAAAAACATATACTGCACCCCGTATCCCATTGAAAGCGGAACCATTGAAGCAATAAATCCAACCATGGCAATCCAATGGCTGTATCGATCCGATTTCATTTCGATAAGCTTGTCACGCTCATCAATAAAATCTAAGTCTTCCTCATCCTTGTTCTCACTTTTTACTTTTTTAAAAATAGCAAACATGATGAACAAGATGATTTTTGCAACTATCATTACCCCTGTCAATTTTAACATGAAGATTCCCCAAAATTGAATTTCCAACACTTTAGGAAGGTTAATATCTCCTTGAATTCCAAAGGTGTAAAATAGATATCCTCCCATTAATAAAATGGTTGTCACGAAATTGAAAACTGCTTTTTGTACTTGTATAGACATTATTTATTTTTTATGTAAAAAAATTATTACACAATGTTATATATTTTTTACATCATGTACAACATTATTAACATTTAATAATTAGAAACTAATTATGCGGAATAGGAATTTAAAGAAATGATGGCTTTGAAATTCGATAATACAATTCAAGAAATAAAGGAAGGATTAATAACTACCCACAATCGAATTCTAAGACTAAACCAAAAAATTAAAGAAAATAATTACTAACTTTATTGTTGCCGAATAACGACCGATGGTGATTATTATACCGAAGGTTCTAAGAAAAGTGTGTTAATTGAAAGCACACTTTTCCTTTTTACAGGTATCGAACCTGTAAAAAGGAGCCGAACAACTCCCTCAAGTTCCTATTGCCCGAAATAACTTAACCCGCTTGGCGCATTTTAACAAATGGAGTTCCTCTTTTTACCACGGAAAATACGCGTGATATTAGCTTAAATTTAACCGCATTCATTATTACCCCATGTTCCTTCCCTTCTTTCGCTTTTCTGTCGTAATAGATGCGTAATTCCGGATCATTCTGGACTGCTGAACGTGCAGCATTGCTCAGGTTAGACTTGATTCGTTTATTTGCTAAATGACTTACTCTCGTTTTACCTCGGAGACTGGTTCCTGAACTATTTTCAAAAGGAGCAATCCCACTATAACAAGCGTACTTTCTGGCATCTGAAAAACTCTGAAAATTGCAGGTATAAACAATAAATAAGACAGTATTTACTAAGCCAATCCCGATAACACTTCTTGTCAGTTTGTAATTCTCAAAAACCTCTGGCTCTGAAGATATTACCTGTTCCATCTCTTTTTCAATACACTCTATATCCGTTGAAAACATGATAATTCTAGATTCTATCCTGTTAAAGGTAGATTTTGTGTTGACTTTCTTTAACTCATGGAGAACTGTCTTTTCTGATTTCTGCATTTTAACAAGGCGCTCCCTTTCATTTATTAAACCTTTTAATACCCTGATTGATTCAAGAGGTAACTTGGTATGGGGCAACTCGTCTCTGTGCAGGTAGCAAAATCTTGAAATCTGAAAAGAATCTACTTTATCACTTTTTCCTCGAACTAATCCCAAAGACCGCTTGATGTGCAAAGGGGACACCATTGAATATGCAAGGTTGTTTTTCTCAAAAAACAAAGCTAAATCCATGCTATACACGCCTGTATGCTCCATACAAAACATCACTTCTTTAACAATTGCTCCTTGTTTTTTCAACCATCTGATTACCGCTTTATACCCTTTACCATCATTTGTAAATTGTTCATGAGGTGATTTATCACCAAGCTCTTTAATAAATGATGAAACATCCAATGTTTTTTTTGAAACATCAATCCCAACAAACCATTTGTAATTCATAACTTTGTAATTAAGTGACTAATAATTAACCGCGATATTGAAAGAAACTAATACCTTTAATAAGCCTGGTAGCTTAAAATTCTAATTGGTGCATTTCAAGGCCCAGTGACCACATAGGTGCTAAAACGGCCAACAATTTTGCATCTATCAGTATATTAATAGAATACGCTTTGTGTGCTGCGTAAATTTAATACATAAAGTTGCTTTTTGTATATAATTCGCCCCATAGCTAAGGCATTATTTATAAGTGACTTAAGGTATGAAGCAAATAAAAGTTGGCACTTATCGCAGCTATGTGGTCACTACCCCTGGATACTATGGCGTCTGCTGACTGCTCTGCTCTATCAACTCGTGATTACAGAGCTCTCCTCCGGTAATAGCTTTATCCTTCCTCCAATGCCTGCCGCATCTACATTATAAACACTCACCTCCTTGGCGTTTGGACGTCACAATGATGTGCTTGCTCATCCGA
>JAGXIP010000225.1 GCA_024635585.1 Saccharicrinis sp.
ATGCTATCCTTGATATTGACTATGATGGTCGTAATATCAACACTGGTGAATGGCCTTCAACAAGTATCGTATTTTCTCCTCGGGTAGGTTTTGTATGGGATGCTTCTGGAGACAAGAGTCTGAAAGTTCGTGGTGGTACAGGTCTTTTCTCGGGTAATTTGCCACTTGTATTCTTTACCAATATGCCTACCAACGGTGGAATGGTACAGTATCAGGCACAGATAAATGCAGCGAACGCAGCAAAAAAAGGTTTCGCAATGGATGAATTTGCCGGCGGTCTTGTAACTGATGCCAACGGAAAGGCTACTATTTCTGCACTTTATGATAAATTATCTGGTTTAGGTTATCCTACAACTATTTCTCCTGAAGACGGAACAGTTCCTTCAGCTATTGCAGCTGTAGATCCAAGTTTTAAAATGCCACAAGTATGGAAAACATCGCTCGCTGTTGACTATGCATTCAAAACATCTTTCCCATTCTCTGCAACAGTAGAAGGAATCTATAACAAAACGATTACTGGTGTTACGCTATCCGATTGGAGTATTCCAAATGTGGGTGGTTTTGCTCGTTTCAATGGTGTTGACAATCGTCCTATTTATCCTTCTGGTTATCGTACTAACACTAAGGCATTCGTGTTAGAAAACACTAGCAAGGGTTATGGTTGGTCTGCTAACATTACACTTAATGCAAAACCGGCAGAATGGATTAGCGTGATGGCTGCTTATACACACACTGTAGCTAAAGATCTAACCGGGATGCCGGGATCTAATGCTGAATCGGCATTTACATACGTTCCAACAGTAGAAGGCCCTAACAACATTAAATTGCACAATTCTCAATACACTACACCCGATCGTCTTGTGGCATCGATTTCTGCCCACGACAAGAGCGGTAACCACTATGGAATTATCTATGAAGGATGGCGCGGTGGAGCGAACTACTCTTATATGACGGTTAACGACATCAACAGTGACGGTTACAACTACGATGCAATTTATGTTCCAACTGACGGTGAAGTGGAAAACAATGAGTTCCGCTTTGTTTCAGAAGACGATAAAACTCGTTTTATGGACTATGTGCATAACAATGATTATTTGAAAAATCAACAAGGCAAGTATGCAGAAGCCTATAGCGTTTACTCTCCATGGGTGCATCGTGTAGACTTTAGCTATAAACATGATTTTGTTGTTAATGCACGTAATAGTAAACACAAACTACAAATTAGCTTTGATATCAAAAACGTAATGAACCTATTCAACTCCAGTTGGGGTGTAGCTAAATATTTGAACCAGGAAATTGGTTCGGAAGCTCGCATCCTTAAATACGAAGGTGTTGATGCTGACGGTGTGGCTACATTCTCTACACCTTCTTCAATACATGGTAATACCAAAACATTCACGCCAAGCTATTCATTGGGTCAAACTTGGTATGGATCAATCGGTATCAAGTATATTTTCAACTAATTAAAAGTATATATAATATGAAACTAAAATATTTATTTCCATTTTTCATTGCGATACTTGCCTTGATGACAAGTTGTGACGATGAGGAAACTATGACGTTATTGGATGAAGTGCAAGTATCGTCGTCTTACGTGTCTATCCCTGTAGCGGGCGGTTCTACATCAATTACTTTAACGACTCAAGATAGCTGGACCGCAGAGAAAGTACTTATAATGAAAAATGACTCTGTTGTTAAGGACTCAATTTCGTGGCTAACACTCTCTTCAACTACAGGAAATGCCGGTGAGTCAGAACTTACATTTACCGCCCCATCTGCCATAGATGGTCGCATTGCAGAGGTTTTAGTTAAAAGTGGAGGCGTATCTCAAAGAATTAACATTATCCAAGGGTTGGCACAAATATCGGAAGCTACAGTGGCTGAAGCTAAAGCTGCCCCAGACGGTAAAACTCTCCGTATATCGGGCGAGGTCACTTCAATTTCAAATACTTTATATGGTAACTGGTATTTGACCGACGAAACAGGTGAATTGTACATCTATGGCACTCTTGACGAGAAGGGCGGAACAAAAAACTTCTTGAGTCATGGCCTTGAAGTGGGTGATGAAGTAACCATTGAAGGACCAAAATCTTCTTACAATGGCAGTCCTCAGATGGTGAATGTACTGGTAATGGAGATCAGAAAATCTCTTATAAAGGTTGATTCTGTTGCGAACGAAATGCTTCCTATCGAAGGTGGTGAGTTCACAGCATTCCTTTCTGTGAAAGGACAAGGCGTTTCGGTTGATATTCCTGAAGATGCCAAGTCGTGGTTATCAATTTCGTCTATCCAATCAGCAGGTGAGAGTGCTGTTGTGAAATTCAAAGTGGATGCAAACAACGGCGGAGACCGTGGAACTACACTTACATTCCGCACTACAGATGGGACTAAATTCTATTCCACAGAAACAACCCTTAGTCAAAAAGGAGCGATTATAGATGCAACTATTGCAGAGTTTATCGCAGCTGAAGTTGATAACACCCAATATCGTTTGACAGGTGCTATTACAAGTATTTCCAATGCTACATATGGTAATTTATACATAAGTGATTTTTCAGGTGAAACATATGTTTATGGCATTCAAGATTTTACCCAAAAAGGTTTAAAAGAGGGCGACATTATTACAATTGTTGGGAAACGTGCCGAATATAAAGGGACTCCACAAGTAGGCTCTGCTGTATTGGAGAGTGTTATTCCTGTAAGCTCTGCTACAATTGCCGAGGTCCTGATTAAACCTGATGATGCCAGTACATACTATAAGGTGACCGGTGAAATTACATCGATAACTAGTGAAACATATGGTAATCTTATTCTAAAAGACGGTGATAGCCAAATCGTTGTGTATGGCTGTTATCCAGGTTATGGTGCAACCGGTGATTTTAGAAAAGGTTTGATAGCTGCCAAAGGTCTTAAAGTCGGTGATACGCTAACAGTAATTGCACCGAAGATCACCTTTGGAACAACAATTGAACTTTCACCTAGTTTTTATTTCAGCCATGTAAGTGCCGATTAAATAGTATTCTATAAATACCTTTAAACCGCAAACGCCTGATTATTTTAAAGAAATAAAACACTGTGCAAAAGAATGTTGCACAGTTGGTTATCTTAATAAAAACTCACCCGGTGACTATAAGCATGCTGCACATAGTCACCGGGTGAGTAAATTGATTGAGTAACAGTAATGTTGCCTTTTAGGGCGGGCACGACTTAATCGATTTTTTTAAAAATTAATCAAAGTAATTTTAAATTTTAGCACTCTACCATCATGGTAAGCATGGGTGCTGGGGATATACAAATACGCCACACCGCCTTTTTTCATGTACGGAATTCCAATTTTCCAGCCCTCAATTAATCCGTCCAATTCAAATGTTATAGGATCATTGGTTTGTGGTACCCGAGTGTCCGACGGCAGATTGTAGAGTTCGTATTTTACGGTAACCTTATCACTCAGCGCCGGGCTCTCGCCTGTACCTTCAGTTATATGTTGAATATAAACACCGGATGGATCTTTTATAGCATCAGTAATGTTTTTGCTGGCGAAATAGTTTTGAATTGTTTTGTCGTCCTTTTCCATTACCGACTCCTCTTTTTTGCAACTCGTTAAGGCTAGTACAAGCCCAAAAATAATAATTAGCGTATTTTTCATTTTCAAATTCTAAATAAATTAATTTACATGTTTATATTATGCCTATGAGTTAGAAAAACTCAAATGGTTGCGTGGCTGGGGTTGTGTAACTAAATCGCCAGTTTCCATATTTTTTATTTGTCTATCTTTAAGTCACATCCTCACATCCTCCAATCTCCAAATCCTCCAATCTCCAAATCCTCACATCCCCATATCATCACATCATCACATCATCAAATCTCCTACGGTTTTAGCTTATCGTAAGCTTCTACAATCCTTTGCACCAGCGGATGGCGCACTATGTCGTTTATGTCGAAAACTATGATCTTAATCCCTTTTACATCTTTTAAAATTTCCATTGCTTGCACCAATCCCGACATGGATTTACGAGGCAAGTCTATTTGTGTTATATCGCCGGTAACCACATATTTGGTGCTTTGTCCCATGCGTGTCAGAAACATTTTTATTTGATTGGTGGTAGCATTTTGGGCATCATCTAAAATAACAAAAGCTTCGTTGAGGGTGCGTCCGCGCATAAAAGCCAGAGGAGCAATTTGTATGGTTCCGTTTTCCATGTATTCTTTTAATTTGGCAGCGGGTATCATATCCTGCAATGCATCGTACAAAGGTTGTAGGTAGGGGTCTATCTTCTCTTTCATATCGCCCGGTAAAAAACCAAGTTTTTCGCCTGCTTCTACCGCCGGACGGCTTAGTATGATACGGCGTACTTCTCTTTTCTTCAACGCCCTCACGGCAAGGGCAATGGCAGTATATGTTTTTCCGGATCCGGCAGGACCAACGGCAAGTATAAGATCGTTTTTTTCGTACTCTTGCACAAACAACTTTTGGTTGGGCGTGCGGCCTCGGATGGGTTTTCCGTTGATGCCGTATAAAATCACATCGTTTACCTCAACCGTACGTCCCACAGCACCACTTTCGATAATTTCTAACATGGAGTGTTCGCTCAGTACATTGTACTCGTTATAATGTTCGAGTAAAAGATGTACTTTCTCTTCAAAATTATTCACTTCTTCTTCCTCACCCATTACTTTAAGCCAGTCGCCACGGGCAATAATACGTAGTTTGGGAAACCTATTTTTAAGCAAATCGAGCTTTATGTTTTTAACGCCCAAAAATTCAATTAAATCTACCGATTCCAGGTATATCAGTTTTTCTATCATATTGTAAAATGAGTAATGTTGGGTACAAATTAACAACAAATATTGTTACATTTAAACTTTAAAATAATCTACCACAAAAGATAACTGATGCAAAAAAAACTGACTGCTTTTGAAGAGTTACTAAATATTATGGATGAGCTGAGGGAAAAATGCCCTTGGGATAAAGAACAAACCAACGAAACCCTACGAACACTAACCATTGAAGAAACCTACGAGTTGGCTGATGCCATTATAAAAAATGATCCGAAACTCATAAAAAAGGAATTGGGTGATTTGCTGCTTCATATTGTGTTTTACGCTAAAATAGGAGAGGAGAACCAACAGTTTACCATTAAAGATGTAATAGATGCCCTCAACGAGAAGTTGGTTTACCGTCATCCGCATATTTTTGGAGATACTCAGGTGGAAGATGCCAGAGGAGTTGAAGAAAATTGGGAACGATTAAAGCTAAAGGAAAAAGGGGGTAATAAAACGGTATTGGGAGGTGTACCCGATTCTCTGCCGGCCATGGTTAAAGCCAATCGAATACAGGATAAAGCCCGTGGAGTTGGTTTTGATTGGGAAAATCGTGAGCAGGTTTGGGATAAGGTTCAGGAAGAGATGGAGGAGGTGAAAGTAGAAATTGCCAAAGGCGATGCGGATAAGATTGAAGCCGAGTTTGGCGATTTGCTGTTTTCTATCATCAATACGGCACGTTTATATGGCGTGAACCCGGAGAATGCACTGGAACGAACCAATCGTAAGTTTATATCGCGCTTTAACTATCTCGAAGAAAAAACCATTAAACAAGGCATAGATTTAAAAAGTATGTCGCTACAGGAGATGGACAAAATATGGGACGAGGCAAAAAAAATGGAGTAAACAAAAAGAATGGGATCCGGTAGTTGGCGGATCCCATCTATTAAAAATGCTATATAACTATTTAAACAATAGCATTGTTGCCGTTTGATTAATATGACCTATATAACTCTCGCCGTAGGTACTCACGCCAATGGTTGGTATATCTGCAAAGAGCTTACTGTAAGCGTCGGTTTGATTTTTATTTTGAAGCTCTAAGGTGCGAAGAATACAATTAAAGTTGATTATCGCGGAAACTGATCCGAGTTCTTGGACTTTGTTTGATAAATCCCGCTTGGTGCTTTCTACAATGTTCTGCGACTCTAAAATCTCTAATTCCATTCCTTCATTTATTGCACAATAAAATAAGATATCATTATTATCTACTTTTTGTGGGCTACGAACAAAATAATCACTCATGGCAGATAATCCCAAAGGATTGGTAAAAAATAGGTTCGATACCTTATCTTCGTCAACATCCATTAGTCTGGCATACTCCATAATAGCGGGTTTACCATTGAGTTCCATAACCCGGCGTCGGTCGGATTTTGTAATCACCGCATGTTTATTTAAGCCTTTAAAGCTCTGTGTTTTTAGCACAGTAAACGATGTTTTGCATTTTAGCAGGGCTATTACAGCTGCGTTGTTGTGATATTCGCCATTGGCATACACATAGGTTTTTTCAAAAGCCATGTTGTCGCCGGCCGAACCCCCCACAAAAGTTATATTGGTTAGGTCGCCAATACGTTCGTTTACTTTTTCTTCCATGCCGCTCAATCCATCTATGAGCAACAAACCTACATGTTTATTTGTATCTAATTGCGATAAGTCTTGGCCATAGTAATCTTTTAAACGTGCAAATGCTTTGTCAACGGCTAAAATGTCTCCTTTAATATTGGGAAGTACTTCTATTTTGCACTCTTCGATTATTTCGTTGCCTAGCGCCATGACCACAATACTGTTTTCAAGCATTTTGCCCGAGATAATTTCTCCTGACGAGGTGCATCCAATAATAGGTGTGTTGTTAAACAGCTTATATATCCCCTCGCTAATTTTTTGGGGATCGATGGAAGGCGAAGCGTAAAACTGAATAAATTTAGGATCACAATCCCCAATTTGTATTTTAATATCTTTTAGAATATCATCAATATCCTGCTTTGTTGAATGGGCTATTTTTACTTTCATCCTATGCTTTGTTTAATTTGTTAATTAGTTAATTGTACCTTAAAACTTTCGGCCACTTCGTAAATTTTGGCAATCATTTCGTCCGTATCCGGAGTGTCTGAGGTAATCTTGTCGGGCATTATACCCTTCAATATTAATTTGATTCGTACGTTTCGTTCTTGAAAGGCATCGCCCTGAGCTTTTTTTCGTACCAGTTCCTCAATTAGTAATTTAGCTTTTCCCATAATTATAATAGTTTTAATGTTGAAAAATATTTTATCTATTATTCTAACTAAAGGTCAATGCATCCTTACCACAATCTTTACTCTACTTCTGTCCTTTATTAACCTAATGTTGTTATTAATAAATATTAACGTATATCATTTTTGAAGGATCTTAAACGTTGACGAACGCATTAAATCTTTTGACTAAATAAGGTAAAATGACAACGAATGGTTTTTTATGTATAAACAAGAATTTTGGCTTTACTTTGTAAATCATTTTTCGTACATTATTTAAGTATTTGTACTTCCTAAAATTTCGATGTTATGAAAAATCTAAAAAGCATTTTTATTTTTGCGTTTGCACTTTTTTTAATGTTTGGATGCAAGCAAAAACCCAGCATTGGTTTACTTATGGATAGCCTACAAACCGCGCGGTGGGAAAAAGACATGAACCTTATTGAGGAAAATGTAAAAAAACTGGGTGGTACATGTACAGTGGCCATTGCCAATTCCGACCCCGAAAAGCAATTGGAACAGGCAAAGGAAATGATTGAAAATGGAGTTGAAGTGCTGATTGTTGTAGCTGTGGACTCAAAAAAGACTTGCGATATTGTTACTTATGCACATCAAAATCGTGTGCCCGTTATAGCCTACGACCGACTAATTAAAGATTGCATGTTAGATTATTACATAGCAACCGATAATATAGAAATTGGCGAGTTGCAGGCCAATTATCTTACCCGAATAAAACCACAGGGCAAATATGGTATAGTGGGCGGATCAAGAATCGATAACAACGCCCATTTGCTTTATTTAGGACAGATGAATATTTTGCAACCATTGATAGAAAGAGGAGACGTAGAAATTGTTTTTAGTAATTTTTCAGATAGCTGGTCATTACACGAGGGATATAAAATTACCAACGACTACCTTAATAGTGAGAATGCGGGGTTAGATGCCGTAATTGCCGGTAATGATGCGTTGGCAGCAGGTGTTATTAGTGCCCTTAAAGAGCATCATATGGAAGGTAAGGTGCTGGTGGGAGGTCAAGATGCCGAGATACAGGCGATTAGAGATATAGTCGCCGGAAACCAAACTATTACTATTTACAAACCTATTGAATCCATGGCTTTTGCCGCAGCCAATGCAGCTATTAAAATTGCCCATGGTAATGCACCATCCGATATGAATTTAACCATCAATAATGGTAAGCACTTGGTTCCTGCTATTTTATTACCTGCACAGGTGGTGCATCGCGAAAACATTAAAATGACCGTGGTTTCTGATGGTTTCGTCAAAGAAGAGGATGTTAATTAGCTAGTGGCTAATGGCTAAAGGCAGATTTAGTGCGAATGTATGGTTTCAAATAATAAAACCCCAACCTTGTTCCTGTGATTAATAACTCAAGAGTCTAAGGTTGGGGTTTTTACTGCTATTATTTTTTATCCTAACACACTTTTTATCATGATAATTTGCAAAATTGAAAATAATGGCTTTACTTTGTTAGTGAACACTAACTAACTAATTTGCCTAATGCTTACAGAACGCCAGCAACAAATAATAGAAACCTCCATAGATTTGATTGATCAAAAAGGAATACAGGGATTTACGATTAAAAATTTATCAAAAGAGATTGGGATATCGGAGCCAGCTATTTATCGCCATTTCGAAAGTAAGGTAATGATATTGAGTACTATTCTGGATTCGTTTAAACAGGGTATGAGCACATATCATCAAAGTAAGGATCAGGGAAGTTGCACTACGGCAGAAGAGCAGATAAAAGAGTTTTTTAGTACGGTATTTATGATGTTGAGTATTAAGCCTGCATTAGTTTCAGTGATTTTTGCAGAAGAGATATTTCAGAATGAGGCTGCTTTATCAATTAAAGTGAGGGAGATACAGGACGCCAATGAAAAAGTAATATTAGCCATGCTAAAAGATCTACCTCTCAATAAAAAAATGGCTGACACAGACCTTGAGGTATTTATTATATTGTTGTTGGGTTCGGCAAGGCTATTGGTGCGTAAATGGAAGGGGAGCAATTATAGTTTCGACCTAAGTAAAAAAGGGGAGGCTCTGATTGACACTATTTTAAAGGCAATAGTTTAAAATTTATACGTAAACATTAATGCGAAGTATGAAACAGTCGTTTTTATTGATAGTAATAATATGGAGTTTAGGCATTTCTGCTCAAGAACCACTCAGTTTGAAGGATTGTTACATCCTGGCTGAAAAGACTTTTCCTTTGTCGCGGCAAAAGACTTTGCTGGATGAAAAATCGAGCTACGAACGTTCGGAAATTAAAACGAGTGCTTTGCCCCAAATCAGCTTGAATGGTAGTGCTACCTGGCAGTCAGAGGTAATAAAGATTCCTTTAGAAATGCCCGGTATAAATATTAGTTCTCCTAACAAAGATCAATATCGGGCTACTTTAGATGTGGAGCAACTTATTTATAATGGCAACAGCATCTCTAAACGCGCTGCGCTAAAAGACGCCGAAACGCTATCCGATCAGCAACAGGTAGAAGCCACCTTGTATGGACTTAAAAACAGAGTTAACCAATATTTTTTCAATGCGCTTCTGCTTCAGGAACAAGCGGAGTTGCTTGAGGCAAAGCAAAAGCAACTGAAAGCTCGATTAGAGGAGGTAGCTTCTGCTGTGAAATTTGGCGCATTGTTGCCATCGGAAAAGGATGTTTTGCAAGCTGAATTTTTGTTGACTCGTCAGGAAGTAACCCGCGTTAAAAAAGACAAAGAAACGGCTTTACATCAGCTTTCGTCTCTGATTTCTACCGAAATAAATTCGGCTGTGAGACTTGAAAAACCAGAGTTATCGGTTATTATACCAAAGGGTTTGCAACGACCCGAACTAAAGCTTTATACGCTGAAAAATGAAGAACTTACCCAACGGCAGAAACTGATTGGAATTGAAAACTATCCCCGTCTTTCGGGCTTTGCACAAGCCGGCTATGGTAATCCAGGACTGAACATGCTGAACAACAATTTTGATGATTTTTATATGGTGGGAGCCAGGCTAAGATGGAGCTTTTTTGACTGGGGCAGAACTAAGGATAAAAAACAAGCCTTGGAAATATCTAAAGAAATGATGATTGCGGAGAAAGAAACCTTTGTGCTGAACAACAACATAGAAATGCAGCAGGCCTTAAGCGAAATTGATAAATACCATGCACTGTTAGAGGCTGATCAGGAAATTGTAGATTTAAGGCAGTCTATAGTTGCCAGTAGTCAATCACAATTAAAAAATGGTGCTATTACCGCTTCGGAATATCTTACGGAATTTAACAAGTTATACAGTGCGGGCATAAATAAAAAACTGCACGAATTGCAGTTGGAGCTCGCTAAGGCTAATTATAGAATTGTACAAGGTTATCCTTAATAAAATGGTAGCCACTAAAAAAAAAGGAAATATCCGCTATACATGGGAGTCAATACGCAGGAGTACATAAAAAAAATCAGTAGTTATAATACTTGATACTTGATACTTGTATCTTGATACTAATTTCAACAACATGAAAACAATCACTTTAATTTCTATAACCATAATTGCAGCTTTACTCACAGGCTGCAAACAAGAACCTACTGCCGATGCATACGGAAATTTTGAGGCTACCGAGATAACGGTTTCGGCAAAAGCCCAGGGAGAAATACAATATTTAAACCTTGAGGAAGGCAGTGTTTTGGAAGAACAAACTATCGTAGGACTCATAGATACCATGACATTGTATTTGAATAAGGTGCAGTTGCTGGCGCAAAAAGAGGTGGTACGGTCCAGATCAGGTAATATATGGTCGCAGATAGCGGTGCTGCAATCGCAATTAAAAACTGCCGAATTGGAACTGGGCAGGGTACAAAATATGTTTAAAGAAGAGGCAGCCACCAGTCGGCAGCTCGACCGGGCCCAAAGCGAAGTGGAAGTACTGCATAAAAGGATGGATAATGTAAAAACGCAGAATGCACCTATCGTAAGCGAGGTACAAAGTATTGAGGCTCGGATAGCCCAAATACAGCATCAAATAGAAGAAAGCAAAATCATCAATCCTGTAAAGGGAACCGTGCTAAACCAATATGCCGAGCCTGGCGAGATAACGGCCTTTGGCAAACCGCTTTATAAAATTGCCAATCTCGATGAAATGACCTTGCGGGTTTATATCAGTGAAACGCAGCTATCGCAGATTGAAATAGGCCAGATGACGAACGTGAAAATAGATTTTGGTGAGGATACAAAAGGTTAGGAGGTAAAAATAAGTTGGATTTCGTCTGCCGCCGAATTTACGCCTAAGATAATACAGACCAAAGAAGAACGTGTAAACCTTGTGTATGCCGTTAACATCAAAGTAATAAACGATGGCGGTCTGAAAATAGGTATGCCAGGGGAGGTTTTTTTTGAATAGGGCCTAGGGCAGGGAGCGTGGGGCATGGGGCGAAGGATTGTTACTGAATACTGCTAACTGTTTTCCCGTCAAAAAATAAATTAAAAATAAGGTGACGGGATGTCACTTCCTGACTGCCGTCAGGCAGGCGCTCCAACTGATACCTAATACCGATCACTGAATACCGATTACTATTAACTGTTTACTGCTAACTGTTTACTGATCACTGAATAATAATCATAGGCATAAAAATACAACATATCAGCAAATCGTACGGTACGGTGCAAGCGTTGCGCGACATTACTTTTGAGGTTAAGCCGGGCGAACTCTTTGGTTTGATAGGCCCGGATGGTGCAGGTAAAACAACGCTATTCCGTATACTCACTACTTTGCTTTTTGCCGATGAAGGAACGGCAAGTGTGGCCGGCATGGATGTGGTAGGAGATTATCGAGATATCCGCAAGGCTGTAGGTTATATGCCTGGACGGTTTTCGTTGTATCAGGATTTGAGCGTAGAAGAGAACCTGGATTTTTTTGCCACGATTTTTGGCACTACAGTGGAGGAGAATTACGATTTGATAAAAGACATTTACATTCAAATTGAGCCTTTTAAAAAGCGGCGTGTCGTTGCTCTTTCAGGCGGCATGAAACAAAAATTGGCACTTTCGTGTGCCCTGATCCATAAGCCTAAAGTGCTTTTTTTAGATGAACCCACCACTGGGGTGGATCCTGTTTCGCGCAGGGAATTTTGGGACATGCTTAAGCGCCTCAATAGTACGGGCATCACCGTTTTGGTGTCCACGCCCTACATGGACGAGGCTGAGCTTTGCAACAGGATAGCTTTGATACAGGAAGGAGAATTACTTGTTGTGGATTCACCTGAGAATATTGTCGCAAACCATACAGATTCGCTGTACAAGGTAGCCGCTAAAAACACCTACATGCTCATCAAGGATTTAAAGGATTTTAAAGGAAATAAGAGTGTGTATGCTTTTGGCGAATTTATCCATTACACCCATTCCAACAGTGATTTTTCGGAAGAAAGATTAGGGGAATATTTGGAGGCAAAAGGGCATGAGGATATAAAAATAGTAAAAGCAAGGGCTGGGATAGAGGATGTGTTTATGGCTTTGTCGGAAAAGAAGGGGACAGAGGTATGAAGGAGACAGAGAAAGTAATCGTTGTAAATGACCTCACCAAAAAATTTGGGAGTTTTACAGCTGTGGATCAGATTAGCTTCGAGACCAGAAAAGGGGAAATATTTGGTTTTTTGGGAGCCAACGGCGCTGGAAAAACCACCGCCATGAAAATGTTGATTGGTATATCAAAGCCCACTTCTGGCGAAGCTATCGTAAACGGATTCGACGTGAAAACCCAACCCGAGAAAGTTAAAAAGACCATTGGCTACATGAGCCAAAAATTTTCGATGTACGACGATCTCAATATCATGGAAAATATTACTTTTTTTGGCGGAATTTACGGCTTGTCGCGAAAGGAGATAAAGGAAAGGGGAGAGGCTGTAATTGAAAAGCTTGGTCTGCGGGAGGTAGCAAAAAAACAGGTGGGTTCTTTGCCCTTGGGATGGAAACAAAAGCTGGCCTTTTCGGTGGCCTTGTTACACGAGCCCAAAGTGGTTTTTCTGGACGAGCCCACAGGTGGTGTAGATCCTATCACCCGACGACAGTTTTGGGAGATGATTTATGCCGAGGCCGATAAAGGCACTACCATATTTGTAACCACCCATTATATGGATGAAGCCGAATATTGCAACCGGGTATCCATTATGGTGGAAGGCAAAATTGAAGCCCTGGACTCACCCAAAAATCTGAAAAAACAATTTGATGCTTCGTCCATGGATGAGGTGTTCCAAAAACTGGCGCGCAATGTGGAATAATTTTAAATCGAAATTCTTGGGCACAAACTTTAAACGGTTTATGGGATTTGTGAAAAAAGAATTCTATCACATATTCAGGGATAAGCGGTCTATGTTTATCTTGTTTGGTATGCCCATTGCGCAAATACTGCTTTTTGGTTTTGCCATAACCAACGAAATTAAAAACGTGAACATTGGCATCTTGGATAAATCTAAAGATTCGGAAACCATACATATCACAAACAGAATAAGCTCTTCGCCATATTTTAAGATAAAAAATATTGTGAGCAGTGAGCAGCAAATAGAAGCTATTTTTAAGAAGGGCCAAGTGAAGGCCGTGTTGGTATTTGAAAAAGATTTTGGGAAAAATCTAAAATCTACGAACCTCGCCAATGTTCAGATCATTAGCGATGCCACCGATCCCAATACGGCCAATACGGTTACCAATTACATCCAATCCATTTTGCAGGATTACCAACGCGAGATTAACTTAGGTATTCCCGGAAGGGAGCCAATAGAAGTACGATCGCGGATGTTTTATAACCCGGAACTAAAAGGCGTTTTTAACTTCCTTCCCGGGGTTATGACGGTGATACTCATGCTGGTGTCGGCCATGATGACCTCCATCTCCATCGCCCGCGAAAAGGAGCAGGGCACCATGGAAGTGTTGCTGGTTTCGCCTTTAAAACCTCTTCAGGTTATTATTGGCAAGGTGTTCCCCTATATCTTTTTATCCATTATAAATGCTATCGTAATTTTATTGTTGGGGTTTGTAGTTTTTGGTATGCCGGTGCAGGGTAGTTATTTTTTGTTGGCGCTCGAAACTGTTTTGTTTATTCTTTGTGCCTTATCATTGGGCATTCTTATCTCCATCATTTCCAAAACCCAACAAACAGCCATGATGATTTCGCTGATGGGATTGATGCTCCCCATCATTCTTTTGAGCGGTTTTATTTTTCCCGTTTCAAGCATGCCTTGGCCGCTGCAGGCCATCAGCAATATTATCCCCGCCAAATGGTATAACTTGATTTTAAAAGGTGTGATGATCAAAGGTGTGGGTCTCCGGTTTCTTTGGAAAGAAACGCTTATCTTACTAGGAATGACCGTGTTTTTTATCGTTTTAAGTATTAAGAAATATAAAATCCGCTTAGAATAATGAAGACGATAGGCTACATCATACAAAAAGAATTTCGGCAAATATTTCGGAACAAGGCCATGCTGCCTATTATTTTCGTTATGCCTGTTTTGCAATTGCTTATTCTTTCTAATGCGGCAACGTTCGATATAAAGAACATTCGATTGTTGTATGTGGATCACGACAGAACTTCCACTTCTAGAGCATTGATCAATTCCTTTGATGCCTCCGATTATTTTAAGGTGATGGACAGGGCATCTTCGCACGCTAAAGCCTATGAGGCGATGGAAAATGGATCGGTGGATGTGATACTCGAAATACCTAATAAATTTGAGAAAGATCTAAGTCTGGGAAATGTTACAGCGTTAGGGGTTTATATAAATGCCATAGATGGTGCTAAGGCAGGGGTGGAAAACGTTTATGTGAACCAAGTTGTACAAAGTTTTAGCAAGCAAGTACAATTGAAATATTTATCCTCGGCGGGTGGAACCGTAATGGCAGCCAAGGTGGCTAGTGTACCTGCATTCTGGTACAATAAGGAATTGGATTATAAAACATTTATGGTTCCCGGCATATTGGTGTTGTTGGTCACCATGGTCACACTTTTCCTTTCGTCAATGAACATCGTGCGCGAAAAAGAAACAGGCACCTTGGAACAAATAAACGTAACGCCCATCAAAAAGTACCAGTTCATCATCGGGAAATTATTTCCTTTTTGGGTGCTGGGATTGGTATTGTTAACGGTGGGGCTTCTTCTCGCCAAACTGGTTTTTCACGTTCCTTTGGTGGGCAGCGTAGCTTTGTTGTATCTTTTTACCGCTGTTTATTTGCTGCTGATCTTGGGTATGGGCTTGTTGGTTTCCAATTATACCGATACCCAGCAGCAAGCCATGTTTATCGCTTGGTTTTTTGTGGTGATATTTATTTTACTTAGCGGTCTTTTTACCCCCATCGAGAGTATGCCGGGCTGGGCTCAAAAAATCACCTATCTAAATCCCATTCGTTATTTTGTAGAAATTATCCGTATGGTGATGTTAAAAGGTTCTGGTTTTTGGGATATTGCCAGGCAATTGTCAATTATCGCAGGATATGCCTTTGCATTAAATGTTATAACGGTATGGGGCTATAAAAAGACCCGATGATGGAAAGTCTTGTTAACCTGAATTATTCGTAAATTTTCAGAAAGGAAAAATCTTACAAACCTTATATCGGGATAAAATGGGAGAGGTTAAAAGACTGTTAGCCGTCTACTCCTTTGGAGATAGTTCTTTTTAGTTTCTTCATCGTTAGAACTGAATTAATCGTAGACATAATCAATCCAATAATTAGAAACCCAATTATTCCAGCGGTTGGAGTCTCTACATCCGAATCAGGTTGAATATCAAACAATTTATTATAAAGCAAGAACAATGGTCCTGTAATAAATAGTATCAAAACATATGTGCCAAAAAGAAATAATGAGGACTTTATCCAACTTATTTTAATTGATTTTGTAATTCTCGTAATTGTTAGGTTATCAGCAAACCATAATATGGTAAAAAAAATCAGGAAACGTAACAAACCATTAAAATTTGGAAACCAATCTCCACCCAAAATGATTACGAATAATAATAAACTCTTTATGAGGGAAATAATTAAAAATGCAAGTATTAGTTGTTTCATAATCGCTATATAAAAATTAGGAAGGTCGAAGTTTCAATATTTATTTCATTAACCATTTCAAAGATTTGGCGGTGTTTAATTACCCTAATTACTAACATTTCACCCCTGATTCCTAATGTTCTATGCCAGTGCCCAGGACACCGTGATTCTTATAAGTAAGGCTCCAATAAAAAATAATACAATCCGCCGAATATTAATGTGCTACTAAAATAGTTCAATATTGTATTTAGTGAATTAAGGCCTTGTGTTTTTTTTAATCCTTTAAATAAAAGTATCCATTGACTAATTCCTAAAACAACTTGTCCAAAAATAATTAGAATCACAATAATTGTTAGCGATAACTTTATGATTTGGTCTGAGCTAGTCATTAAAATTCTAGCTAGGTATATATTCGTTAGTATTAATATTACGAAAAAGATGTATGGGAAATATGATTTCGCCAAAGTTCTGTATATCTTTCTTAAGTCATTCGAGGCTTTGAAAAAATGTCCAGTTAGTTTTATAAGAAACCCCACAATTAGATTCGATATAAGTCCATATAGGAGTCCTGCAGTTATTAATGTGCCAATTGTAGTAAAGGTTGTCATTGTACTATCAACGTTAATAAGTCCTCTGGATTTCATTAAAAAGAACATAAAAACGATTCCGCTGCAACCCCAAAGAAATAGAGTATAAACCCAACCAATTTTCTTTGCAAGAATGGAGTCATATATATTATTAATTCTATTCACAGTTTGCATTTTTTTATTGAGCCCCAAGGTTAGTGCACAATTTTGTATGGGATTGCATGCTTCAAACCTATCAAGTTACACACCGAAATTAATGCGTGTGAAAACGCTCCAAAAATGCATGAAACCCTTATGGATTTTACACATTGTGTGTACAGTTATTCATTTCTTAATACTTTTCTCATCTTCTACTGCACAACCTTTGTTTTATATTTTCTTTATCGTATCACGGAGCTCTGAAGGGTTTTGCCCCATCTTTTTTTTAAATAGGCGGCTAAAGTAATGTATGGATTGAAAATCCAATTCGTAACTAATTTCCTTAATGCTTTTATCCGATGTGAGAATCAATTCTTTGGCTCGCATCATTTTTAGGTCGAGATGATATTGGTGAGGCGAGATGCCGGTGTATTTTTTAAACATCTTACGAAAATAAGAGTAGGCCAGGTTGTTGTCTTGTGCAAGCTTTTCCAGGTTTACCTCTTGTTCAATATTTTCGCGCATATGAAACCGTGCTTGCTGAATAACTTTTTCGATGGGTTTGCCCGAAAAATTACGTTGTTTTTCCCAGGCTACTAAGTGTCCTAATAGTTTAATGATAAGAGCCGCAGCAATGTGTTGGTTGCCCGGATCTTCATTCTTGGCCAGTTCAAATATTTTGTAATAAGTGTCGATTAAGTGTTCGTGTACCCCGCAGTGGATTACGGATTGACCTTGTAAAATTTGATTCTCGTGTAAAAAATGATGAGCAAACATACCGTCAAAACCAATGAAATTCTCAACCCAACCCTCGCTTTCTATGGGGTGGTACCTATGCCATTCGTCCTTGCGAATAATCATCAAGCAACCGGCCTTAACCATGAATTTGCCGCGTTCGTTTTCTAAAATTCCGGCTCCCTCGGTAATGTAATTAATTTGGTATTCATTTAACGTGCGGCCATTTTGCCATGTGAAATAATATCCGCTTGGGTGTATTGACGAGGGATAGAGGACTCCGGGAGCTATTTTTGATTTTCCAGCCACATTTAGGTATAGTCCCCAAGCCTGATCTTCTTCGCTGACCGACATGTATTTAAAAAAATCTTTCATAGTTAGTCCAAAAAGTGCAAATTAAACCCCAATTTGTTAATTGTTATTAATTTGTGTAAACGGTAATTTAGTGATGTTTTTTAACCTCCTAAAAATAGGTCAAACATTGATAACAATCATTATATATCTATTTCAGCAAATAGCTTTAGGCTGAGATGCTTAATAAATATAGGTTTTTGAAAACCAAAATACAAAAGTATCATTTTTTATAAAAGTAGTTTTATAACCAATATAGTATAAATTGTATGCAAGCATTATTAGGAATCATTTTTCACTCTTTGGGCGGTATATCGTCAGGGAGTTGGTACATGCCATTTAACCTTGTAAAAAAATGGCGTTGGGAAATTTACTGGATCGTAGGTGGACTTTTTTCATGGTTAATTATGCCATACATAGCCACTGCGCTAACCTCTCCCGGATGGCAGGATATTTTATCCGCCACGGATTCGTCAACCATACGCCTTACTTATATTTTGGGTGTTTTATGGGGCATAGGCGGACTAACGTATGGTTTGGGAATTCGTTATTTAGGAATGTCATTAGGTAATTCGGTATTACTAGGTATTACCTCGTTGGTAGGGTCCTTGGGTTTACCTATTCTTCGTGATATTGGCAGTTTAGGCGAAATTCTACCGGCAGGAGATTCTTTTACCGATATGCTTTCTACCAATAGTGGACAGGTTGTTTTGTTCGGAATACTTGTGCTGATGGTGGGGATTGTTTTTTGTGGTATGGCAGGCCTGAAAAAAGATAAGGAACTGGCCAACGTAAAAGAAGGTGTAAATAGTGAGTTTAAGCTTACAACAGGTCTTATTATTGCTGGTATTTCGGGTGTGTTAAGTGCTTTCTTTAGTTTCGGTATAGATGCCGGAAAAGAGATGGGCGAAGCGGTTCGCGACATTGCTATTACTAATAATTTCTCGTTTGTAAGCGATGGAAAATACTTGTTCGAGAACAATATTATCTTTTTGGTAATTCTTTGGGGTGGTTTAACAACCAATTTACTTTGGTCAGTTGCTTTGATTTTTAAGAATAAAACGGGAGGCGATTTTGTAGATACCAAAGCCCCATTATTAAAGAATTACCTTTTTTGTGCATTGGCAGGTACTACCTGGTTTTTGCAGTTCTTCTTTTATGGAATGGGAGAAACAAAGATTGGTAATGGCGCTAGCTCATGGATTCTGCACATGTCCACCATTATTCTTACAGCTAACATGTGGGGATTCTATCGTAAAGAGTGGGCAGGCGTTTCCAGAAGTACCAAAACCACTATTTTACTCGGAATTGGTTTAATTCTACTATCCATAATAATTATGGGCATTGCCAAGACTGATCTTGTTAACTAAAAAATAATCCATGAAGAGAATGGCTTTTAAAATGCATCTGAAAGAGGGATGTAAAGATGAATATAAAAAACGTCACGACCAGATATGGCCCGAACTGAAACAGTTGTTAAAAGATGCCGGAGTAAGCGATTATTCCATATTTCTGGATGAAGAAACCAACATCTTATTCGCATTTCAACATGTAAGTGGAGAAGGTGGTTCGCAGGATTTGGGTAAAACTGAAATTGTGCAAAAATGGTGGGCTCACATGGCAGATATTATGGAGGTTAACCCAGATAGTTCACCTATTTCGGTTGAGTTGGAAGAAGTATTTTATTTAAAATAATATTAAAATAATTAATCATGGCAAATAAAGAATTGATTACCAAGGCCTACGAATTGGCCAAAGATCAATATGCTGCATTAGGTGTTGATACGGAAGCAGTATTAAAGAAAATAAACGACATTAAAATAAGTCTTCATTGTTGGCAAACCGATGATGTTTCAGGAACTGAAAATCCTGATGGACAGCTTTCTGGTGGTATTCAGGCTACGGGTAACTATCCTGGTAAAGCGCGTAATATGGCAGAAATAATGGCCGACCTGGAAAAAGTAATGTCGCTATTGCCAGGTAAACAACGTGTTAACGTGCATGCTTTATATGGTGATTTTTCGGCTGGTAAGGTCGATCGCGATGCCATTAGCGTAAAGCAATTTCAAGGTTGGATTGATTGGTGTAAAAAACAAGGCATTGGTATGGACTTCAATGGTTCATTCTTTTCGCATCCTAAAGCCGATAGTGGATTTACTTTATCATCGAAAGACGAAAGTGTACGTAAATTTTGGGTTGAGCATTTAAAGCGTTCGCGCGAAATAGCAGCTGAAATTGGTAAACAACTTGGAACTCCCTGTGTTTTAAATACATGGATACCAGATGGATCAAAAGATACGCCTATTGACCGTAACGGTATGCGTGCACAGCTGACAAAGTCACTTGATGAGGGTATGGCAACAGCGTTCCCTAAAGAATTCATGAAAGATGCCATTGAAAGTAAAGTATTCGGTATCGGAGCGGAGTCTATGACCGTGGGTTCACATGATTATTACTTAGGATATGCGATTAAGAATAATAAATTGATTTGTTTGGATAACGGCCATTTTCACCCAACAGAGGTAGTAGGTGATAAAATCTCTTCGTGTCTTCAGTTTGTTGATGAAGTATTATTGCACGTTACTCGTCCAATCCGTTGGGATTCGGATCACGTGGTAACACTTAACGAAGAGGTACAATTAATTGCTTCTGAGATTGTACGTAACGACTTTATGAGTCGTGTAAATGTGGGCCTTGACTTTTTTGATGCTTCCATAAACCGTATTGGTGCTTACGTAATTGGAACTCGTGCTACCCAAAAAGCATTTATGATTGCTATGTTGGAGCCAACCGCCACCTTGGTAAAATATGAAGAAGCAGGACAAAACTTTGAACGTTTAGCTTTGCTTGAAGAGCTGAAAACGAAGCCTTTTGGAGCTGTTTGGGATTATTATTGTTTGCAAAATAACGTTCCGGTAGGAGAGGCTTACATAGGCGAAATTCAGGCTTACGAAAAAGAAGTATTGAGTAAAAGAAAATAGTGAGCGTTTAAGAATGATTAATAATACGATGGAAAATAATTTAAATCAATTGATAGCGCTGTCGCATAAGTTTGGGCAAGATCCCACTTATGTGATAGCTGGAGGAGGAAACAGTTCGTTTAAAACCGATGATAAAATGTGGGTGAAAGCCAGTGGAACTTCCATGGCCAACATCGACCAAGACGGTTTTGTATGTTTGGACAGAGAAAAAATGAAAGTTGTTTCTCAAAAAAAATATAGCGACAATACCGCTTCGAGGGAGCAAGAAGTAAAAGAGGATCTGCATCAAGCTATTCTTTCTACCCATGGCAAAAGGCCATCGGTAGAGGCTAGCATGCACGAAATTATCCGTTATCCTTTTGTAATGCACACCCACCCAACCTTGGTAAATGGTGTTTTATGTGCTAAAAACGCAAAGGCAACCATCGATAAGGTATTTGGCGATGAGGTGGTGTATGTACGTTATATCGATCCCGGATATGTGCTTTTTAAAGAAGTAAAAATTGCACTGGAGCAGTATAGAGCTGCAAAAAATAAGGAAGCAAAGGTAATATTTCTTGAAAATCATGGGGTTTTTGTTGCCGCAGATACTTGCGAGGAGATAGAAGCTATTTATGCGAATATTGAAGCGGTATTAGAAAAACATGTGGAAAAGCTACCAGGAGTTGATAGCGCGCGTGTGTCGGCAGACTTAATCGCATTGGGTAACGAGATAAGAGCAAATGCCGGTTCCGGCGAACAGTTTATTATTGCCGATAACAGCGAAATTTCATTGTTGTATACCGATAATGTAGATGGATTTAAGGAGGTGGCCATACCGTTTACCCCCGACAATATTGTTTATTGTAAATCCAATTATCTGTTCCTAAACCGTACTAAGGATTTAAGTGAAAAACTGGATTCTTTCGTCGAAAAACATGACTATCCACCAAAAATTATAGCCCTAAAAGGTAAAGGAATTGTAGCGGTTGAAGAAAGTATTAAATCGGCTCAAATAGTGATGGATGTTTTTAAAGATATGATGATGGTAAGTTACCTCACGCGCTTTTTTGGTGGTCCAAATCCCATGACTCAGGAGCAAATTGACTTTATTGATAATTGGGAAGTGGAGAATTATAGAAGAAAGATGTCTAAATCAAGTTAAAAGGATGACAAAAAACCAAGTGATAGCAGTATTTGATATTGGCAAAACCAATAAAAAAATACTGCTTTTCAATCAGGAATTTAAAGTGGTGTATCAATACGAAAAAAAGATGGGCACCACAAGCGATGAAGACGGTTTTGAGTGCGACGATATAAACCTTATCCAGGATTGGATGGTGGAGGCGCTGAATGCTATTGTTGAGCAAGGGAAGTTTGATATTAAAGGTGTAAACTTCTCGACCTACGGCGCTTCGCTGGCACTTTTAGATAAGGACGGAAAACGCTTAACACCCATTTATAACTATTTGAAAGAGGTGGATAGCCAAATTCAAGATGCGTTATTTGATGCCTATGGTGGTGTAAATGAGTTTAGTAGGAAAACCGCCAGCCCTGCCCTTGGCCTGCTTTTAAATTCGGGCATTCAGATGCTTTGGTTAAAGCAATATAAACCAAACATATGGAGCCAGGTGCAGCATGTTCTTCATTTTCCACAATATCTTTCGTATGTTTTAACGGGTAAAATTACATCCGAACCAACTTCTATTGGTTGCCATACCTTTATGTGGGATTTTGATAAAATGCAGTATCACAATTGGATAGCCGACAAAGGAATTGAACTGCCCAAGCCTATTAATAACAATACGGTTTATCCATCGGTATTTATGGATAAAGTAATAGAGGTAGGAGTGGGCATACACGATAGCTCGGCATCGTTGGTTCCCTACTTGGATAAGGCCAAGGAAGATTTTATTTTGGTATCTACTGGTACCTGGTGCATAAGTATGAACCCCTTTAACAGTGAAACACTAACGGCCGACCAACTTAAGAAGGACTGTTTGTGTTATCTGACCCCGCAAAAGCAGCAGGTTAAATCATCGCGCTTGTTTATGGGTCATTTTCATGAGGTTTTGGTAGATAAATTAAATGAATTTTTTGGTGTGGATGATCATTATTATAAAACCATACCTTATCAGCCAGCCTTGCTGGATGCCTTGAAAACAAAAATTGGTGAGCAATCCATCTTTTTCCCCGATGGAGCAGAAGGATTTAACAATGAGGATTTAAAAATAGATTTTACTATTTTTGAAAACTATGATGAGGCTTACAGTTGGATGGTAAAAGAACTCACCGATTTAAGTATTTCTTCCATCCATCTTATCATTGCAGCCAAGGACACCACAAAAACAATTTACGTTAGTGGTGGATTTGCCCGTAACCCAATTTTTGTGAATCTTTTATCACAGCATTTTAGCAACAAGCAAGTGTTGACTTCAGAGATTGACAATGCAAGTGCACTGGGGGCAGCGTTGGCTATTGCATCTAACTTTAAAGGTTTTGATACATCAACAATTAAATTGGTAACAGCGTAACTTCAGCTAAGTCGGCATCGCCCTTGCGGAACCGTTATTGAGGAGCAAGGGGTTAATCCCGCTAAGGTGGGACAGGTTCTGAATTTCATTCATATTTTCAATAATGTATGAATAGTTCAGGTTAAATTGTTTTGTATGACTATTAGGTGATAAAAATGGAAAACCTACGTCTAGCTTACGGCGCTTCAGTGTCGTTGGCATTGGAGGCTATAACAGCAAGCCGATTCTATTCAATGATAACTAATAAAAAAAACAGCCCTTTGAGTCATATTTCGATGGGCTGTTTTTTTCTTTATCCTATATTTAAAACGGATATTAGGGTGTTGGGTTTATTCAATATTCATAGGATTAGGTACCACTCTACTTGCTGATTGAATGTTATTCTTAACTCCATTAAGTTCAACAGATTCCAACAAAAGTGCATCAGGACAAATAACGGAAATCGGTGTTCCCTGAATTCCAATCATTTGTTTTCTAATTATTTCAAGAATTTCTGGAGGAGCATTCTGATATCGCTTCATTTTATTGTTGATCTCAGCATAATCCGGCAATAGTGAATTGATAACACACTCACCATCACCTAAGGCTTTAACTTTCATCAGTGTTCTGTCGCCATATTTAAAACTCATGCCACTGACCATCTCTTCAGATCCATCGTTTATATTTACCTTGTAATAATTTATAGGAGCTTTATTGGCATGACATTCCAAAGGCTTCACTACAAATACGTAATCGAGCCCTTCTTCTTCAGCCTGTTCTACCATATCGCTCCTTATTTCTTCAGTGGTTTTTACTTTGGAGGCAGTAATTTTAATAACAGAAGGTGCCACTTTCTGAGAGAAACTATTGTTTTGGATGTAAAAACGCATGTGTCGCAGCGAATTGTGTTGAAGCGCAGTAGGTGTTCTGCCTATCAATTGCTGGTTTAAAATACCATCTTTGATTAGCAATTCTGTTTCATGAGGAACGAGTCCATCTAAATCTAATTCAAAACTTCCGAGCAAAATTTTACCCTTGTACTCAGGCATTAAAGGTTTAAGTTCAAATGATAATTTTAGGTCAACAACTTTTTTGTCTTTATAGTCTTCCCAGGATTTATTTTCGTCTCTAATCAATCCCTTTTCTTTGGTAAAAACCAGACTGCGAGGATTGGCAACCAAGCCCATACCTTTCTTGAAAATCTGTTTATAACACATCTCCACTCCTGCATCATTCATAAATAAAACAGGACCACTATAAACATCGGTAAACATTTCTGATTCTTTACACTGGTGCATATTTTCAACCAGTAAATTGATATCTGATAATATTTCCTCACGCGGTGGTAATTGCGTAAAGGATGTTTGGTAATATTCGAGGCTTTGCGTAAAAGTGTGGTTATTCTTATCTAACATTGTGGCATTCACACTTAAAATATAAAAGCGATATGGGGTTTTAAATTTGATTCCTTCACTATTAACACCGTATTGCATTACATTTTGAAAGTTTAACTCAACTTCTGAATCTATTACGCCTTTAAAGTTTTTAAATTGAGCCGATAACTCTTTCGTTAGTTGCTCAAATTTTTCTTTTGAAAATTCATCTTCCAATTCATCCAGCAACACCACATTCACATCTTCCTTACTAAAATCGGGACTCGGTAAATCTTCAACCGAAATACCCTGACGTTCCATCTGCTCCTTTTTATTTTTGTATTTCTCAGAAGCATTTTTATATACGCTACTTGACATTATCCATAACGACCTTCTTATTCCATCGTAATCCACACCCAATGGAACAGAAAAGAAACCATCATTATGATTTATTCTATTTGCTTTGTCGTAATATTTTTCATCATTTAGGTTGTAATCTCCCATTTTAAGATTTACATTACACCATGCTCTATCGTCTGAATTTGACTCAATTATGGCTCCCAAAGTAGCAAGTATTTTACCTCGCTTGGCTTGCATTACGTTATATGCAATATAAAAAGGAGTGCCATTATCATCTAATTTTAATTCGGTCATGCTACGTGCCATTTCATCTTCCATGGCTTTGAATATGATATCCGAATCAGATTTTTCGGAAGCACTCGCACTCACAGTTGTTAAAAGGGCTAGTATTACAAGTATATATGTTATTGATCTCA
The DNA here is from genome assembly GCA_024635585.1 of Saccharicrinis sp. Classification (GTDB taxonomy): domain Bacteria; phylum Bacteroidota; class Bacteroidia; order Bacteroidales; family Marinilabiliaceae; genus Saccharicrinis. The sequence goes on from JAGXIP010000225.1 coordinate 25,505, forward strand.
TTTTCTTTTGAATTAATTATTGTTTTAAATAACCATGTTTTATTATACGGTAAAATCGCATTAATTACCAGGAGGTGGTAAAATTGGTCCTGTAGAAAACTTTTGTGATTTCTTTTGTGTTTCGATCTTACTTACTAATATAGCTGGTGATATCGTTGCAACAGGTACACCGCCAGACTCTGCTCCACAAGTACCATTAAATAACCCTTCTAAAGCACCACCTGCTTCAATTTTTGAAAACATAGATAAAGGAGTACCTATTAAATCAACTCCTCTAACTAATTCATCTGGCCTTCCATCTACATAAATTCTGTAAACTTCATTTGGCGTTACGTTAAAAGCGTTTGGCATAAACCTTCCCGTTTGTGTGAAACCTCCGGTGACTTTTTTAAAATAGTAACCATACTCCAGTTTTTGTTTTTTGCATTCCTCAACTAACATCTCCCGCAACTTTTCATCACTAAAAGGGTTGCTGACATTAATAAACATATTGGACTGGCGAGATACAGGAGTTCTGAAAATCTCGCCTCTTCCATGACCATTGGATAAAGAAAAGCCATCAATAGGACTCGAACACATGAGGAAATCTTTTAAAACACCATTTTCAACAACTTTAACTTCTGTACCTTCAACTCCTTGATCGTCATATTTGTAGTAGCCATTTAAATCGAAGCCATGATAGGTTTTTACCTGTGGGCTAAAGGTTATGTTAAAAGTTGCGGGAAGTACCAGTTCTCCTACTTTACTTTTAAAGGTTTGTCCATTGGTTTCATCTTTTAAGCGATGTCCCTCTACTCGATGACCAAAAATTTCATGAAAAAACACGCCAGCGGCAGCTGGAGAAAGTATGGCTGGTCCGGAGTATGGATTCGCAATAGGTGCTTTTTTTAGTTCTATCAATTTAGCTACAATTTGTTCTGTTACCAATAATACTGAATCTTTTGCTGGTAAATCATTTGGATCAAAGGCATCCATTACATGATGTAAACTCATTTGGTTACCTTCTTCCGATCGGATGGTTCCGATAATCATGATTCTTGCGGCCAAATAGTTCTGTGCCAACACCTGATTTTCAGAGGATATAAAATATTTGCGCTTTTTTTCAAAACTAAAAGATACATCTCCTTTTGTAATATCCTTATCTACTTTAAATAAAGCAGAAGCGTCTTTTACGATATCTTCAATTTGCTTTAATTTTTTATCACTTAAAGTTATAGGAGAAATAGGTTCGATATACTCAACTGCTTTTGTAGTATAAAAATCCGATACCGATGTTTTATCTTCTACCTTGATGCTGTTCTTTTTAAAACGATATTCTTGAGTCGCTTTTTTATACGCTTCATCTGTTGCATTCCAAATAATTTGGCGAACAGCCATTTCATCAAATTCGATGGGATATTGTTTAATACTATAGCTATATTGGGGCTTTTTCCCTTTAATCAAATGTGTGTTGTCAAACTCTTTATTTCCAACGCGTACAGTTGGATTAAAAAATGACTGACTTGACATATTCGAACTAGTTAGTTCACCTAAAGAAGCCCTTCGATACCATGTTTGTCGAGATTCAACACGGTAATCCATGTAGTAAACAGATGGAGTCTGTTCTCTCAATACTTTAAATTCACGATTAAGTTCGGATTGAATAGTTTCCAGTTCAATATCCTTTTCTGAGTTTGTAGCCATCAATGACCAACTTATCAGACATACTGATGATAGCAATAAAATTTTTCTTTTCATTAATGTTTAGTTATTAGGAATTTGATAAAAATTACATTCGTACGAATTTTTTTCATTTTTTTTCCATAATTCGGTACGCTATAAAACTATAAAATAATTTTTATTTAGCAAAACCTAATGAATAATATAATTCAATGACTTTGATTACCAGAGTATAGATCTAGGTTTTCCCCAACCAGAAAAAGCCTCCGCAATTCTACGGAGACACTGTGCAAGCATGTTAGATATCGATTAATTAAACCTTTCCCCTCTCCTCTAGTCGGAGGGGCCCTTACTTTCTTGTCTTGATACAAGAAAGTAAGCAAAGAAGATCAAGGCTGCCTGAAAAGTATCATCTGTCTCTTTACGCTGCCTAAGCGCGCCTGGGTGATCTCCGAACAAGTTCGGAGCTTCCCTGTCTTGCTAAGGCAGCGCTTTGAGCCAAATAATACTTTTCAGGAGGCCGGTCGCGCTCGCCTCAAACATCTGCGTAAAAACTAAAATATCGATAATTAATTATCGTTAACAATTTAAAATGATTTGCGGACTATTAATTGTGTTGGCAGAACGACATCAATTTGGTGTGGATTCTTAATGAAGTTTGCCGTTTTCCTTCCCATTTCTGGAAAGTCAACAGATATCACACTAATTCCGCCTTCAATAATCTCTTTTAAGGGACTGTCGTTATAGGCAATGCAACCAATGTCGATAGCAAGCTTTGGCTTTTCGGAACGACAATGTTTAATCAATCGTACCAAATCTGAATTCTCAAGCAATATGAACAAGGTATTCACTTGCACTGCTTCAGATGTTAACTTGGCAACGATTTTAAATTCTAATCCGTTGTTACGGCAAAAGCGCTCAAACGCATTTTTTATTGTTTGCGGATGATAACGATCTTCGGGAAATACCAGAGTTAGTTGCTTGTACTTTTTTATCCGATCAATTTCATGCTGTAATGCTTTTTCAAATCCGACATCGTGGCTCTGTACTATCCTATTAAACTTGTAATTTGGATATTGGAGCTGCATATCGAGCAGTAATACATTGTTATCGCCAGCCAACTTGTCGTACACATCGAAAACCTGTTCGTTGTTATTTGTTAAAGGCATAACAATGTATCTATCATAATTTCCGTACGCACGGTTTATCACGTCTCTAAATACATCGGGGTTTTGATGATGATAATACACATCAAGTTGACATTCGTCTTCATCCAGATTATCCGCAATGGCATAATACAACTCTTCTTTAAAGTTGGTAAACAACACATCAAATAGCACAAAAACCCTGATTTTATAAAGAACTTTATCTGTGGATATGTAAAAACCCTTACCGTGTACCGAAGAAATAACACCCATTTTTTTTAGCTGACTGTAGGCTTTTTGAACGGTATCGCGCGACAGCTTAAACTGCTTACTTAAATCATTGATTGAGGGCAGTATAAAACCACTTGAAATTGTTTTATTATTAACGGCTAATGTAACCTGCTCTACAATTTGCTTATATATAGGTAGTTTTGACTCCCCAATATTCAAAAACGGCACTTCGTTTTTATTTTTCATATACTTTTCTACCACACTTTAAGTTTAGTTGTTCCTTTTTTTAATGATTCAAAAGGACCTACCATAGGTCGGTAAGCATTTCTTACTTTCCCAAAATAGTCTGTGTTTATTTTAAGTGGAGTTGCATCCGGGTTTTCATACAGCACTTCTGAAATGATTGTTGTACCGAGCATCTTTGTTGTTATCATCTGGGTTTTAGCTTCCTGTATGGCATCATCAATGTTTACATTTATAAAAACATCATTCCCTGATTCTTCTATACTAAAAGATGGCTTAAATTCAGATTTACTGATGTAGTCCTCCTCATTTTTATAGGGACTCGCTCCATTATAATAAACATTGGCTCCCGCATAACTGTCATAACGCATATTGTCAAAACTATTATTTCCATAACCGATATTGTACGTATTTCCCCTAAAATCATAAACTGTATCGTTTATTGCCTTGGTTTTTACATAGATGTTATTATAAAATCGACAATCGCCACCTGCAATAACAGCTACTCCTTTTACCGAAGTAGAATGTGCATTGTGGTAAGGGGTGGTGCGATCAAGGGTATTAAAGGAATGTGTTTTTCCCATAAATACATTGTGAATAAAGGCTACACCTTCCGAGCAGTTTTTAATTGAAATTCCCTCTTCTGTTAAAAACAGGTTGTTATCAATTAATGTAGGTCCGTGATTAACTTCCAGAAACAAATCGTGTTGGCTATTATTGTACAATATGTTGGATGTAACCCGAGCACCATCAGCCATCCAATCGAGCCAAATACCCATGTAGGCGTTGTGTATTCTATTGTTTTTGATAAGCATATCGATGGATGCATGTATTTTTATGCCCGCCATTTCGGCCCCTGTAAATATGCGCTTGGTATAAATATCATAAATATGGTTTCCATAAATCTCACTGTACACTGCACCTAAACTTCCAACAATTCCAGCCTGACCGCAATCAAAAATTACATTGTTACGAACAATGTGTGAGCCGATGTTTTCTTTTGACCAACCTGCATCGAGCGCTTCAAATATCACTTCGTTGTAAGATGTAGCTCCACCTTTACTCTTGTTATACGTCCATATATTATGTCCCGTTGCGCGGTCTTTTCCTAAGGCTATGCCTACACACTTTGAATGGCTTACAGTATTGTTCTCTATAATCCATCCTTTGCTCCAATGCGTACCTATTAATCCTGGTTGTTCGGCCGTTGGTGCAGCCCATTGCGTAGCGGCCTGCGACATTTCAAAACCTGAAATTGTAATATAGTCCATCCCAGGTCTGCTTGGATAAAAACAAGCCTCACGTGCATTTATTTCAACAAGTTGTTTATTTGGATTCAAGTCCTGGAAATTGACATAAAACGTGGTGTTTTCATCGTTAACCTCAGCATACCATGTGTACCGACAAGGTTCTTCATATCCAAATTTCTTGTTCTCCTTGGATTTCTTTATTTCCTCTATTGAGTTTTGCTCAAAAATAGATTGGCCGTTTATGTAAACATCTCCGGTATGCATTTTTACTTCTCCTGGCGTAAACCAATCACCCATTATTAAATCTGAATAGGGGTTATAGTTCCTAAAAATGGTGTTTGGCACTACCGCTTTCCAAACTGTTTTTTCAACTTTTTTCCAATTGGTAATAAGCTCCGACCCTTTAATAATAACCTTCTCGCCTTCCGTTGCCCGATAGGTAATTCGTAGTAATTCATTCTTTCCGCTATTTTTGGGGTCAACCCTTTCGCGATACAGTCCTTCATGTACTGTAATTGTGTCGCCCGCAACAGCAATTTTTGCGGCAACCTGAATGCTTAAAAATGGAGACTCTTTTGTTCCGTTGTTAGCATCACTGCCATTTTTTGCCACATGGTATTCAAGCGCAAAAGTATGGATGCTAAAAAAACACAGCGCCATTAAAATATTCGAAAACTTATTCATAGTTGTTAATTATTAATTGATTAGCTTATTTGTCTTAGTTGCTGTCGAGGACAGAAATAATTCTTGAAATACCGTTAGCCGCAGCCAATTATTTGGGTTAAATGATACACTCAAAAAGTTTACTGTGCTGTTGTGTGCTGCTTAGGCGCAAACATACAAATAAATATTCAGTAATATGTCTGCAGCATTTAAATAAATATTCAATTGGAAACGATGTAACCGTTGAAACCCCATTCGTTACGTAATAGATTATTTAAATACTAGCTTCTACAAGGGGGCTCACCCCTAAAGTGATTATAGGCACCACTTTCACTCCCGTCAACATGTTAAATACCTTGTTTTTTTAATGCTTTCAATGTTACTTTTTTTGTTTTTCAACTCTTGATTGCCATTAAAACATTACATTTAACAATTCGAACAATCGCATGCAAAGCCGAAATAAGGATAGGTATGCAACAAGGTTCACAGCGCAAGAATTGAGGCTCGTAGTTCAAGAAATGACCCAAATGCCACGCTCGAATTCCGCATAGTCAAAGCCGCCTTCATCCAATATAGTTGTATCCTTTATACCCCGCATTCCATCCCTACAATAATTTTGAATGTTAAATGATTACTAAACTTTTTCCGTATCTTGGTCGAACAAAGGATAAAATCGTAATATGCTAGGGCGCATTATAGCAGATGAGATGAACAACATAAAAATGAGAGCATTTGGAATAATTATATTTGGACTCCTTTCTTACCTTTCGTATGGACAAAGAAATTTCAGTTTGGATAGCAGCTTTGTTAATACAGACATTAAAATAAGTATTAGCACGAAGAATCTAACAGACGAACAGATTTTATTATCCTCTGAAATAAATGGAGACGTAAAAATAATTGACACCATTTTTATTAATGGACTTAATGACATTTATTTTATTGACTTTGACTCCGATAGTAACATAGACATTTTGATTTCATATTTAGGAAATAACCCAATTTATTCATTGCATCTATATAACTTAAAATCTCAACGATTTGTAAAGATTGATAATTTTGAAAATTTCCCAGATTCTAAACCATTAGGTCAAACAGGATTTTATTATTCTTATAATAGAGCAGGTTGTGCAGACGCAAATTGGGAAAGTGATTTGTATGGAATTAAGAATTTCGAAATTAAACAACTAGCAAATATTTATGGACAAGGTTGTGCCTATGACACCATATCTGAACCGCAAAAGATAGAGATTTTTAAAATCGTGACTTTAAATAAAGTTTTTCTTTATGAAACCCTAGATTATAAAGAGGTAATGAATAAAAATAGAGGAGACAAATGGAAATATTGAGATTGAAAATAAAATAACAAATTCACCATTATTAGTTATAGATGGATTTGCTATTGATTATTTTGATTACAAAAATAAAAATAGACCATTATCAAAATCTAACATAAAACAGATTGATTATTTGTCAAAGGATAGTGAGACTGCAATAAACATATATGGAGATAGTGCAAAAGGAGGGGTGCTTCTTATAACAACAAATAACATTCAAGAAAAATCAGCTAAGATAATTGATGATAGTAAGGTATTGATTTTGGTAGGAGGTAAAAAGTTTTCCAAGGAAGAATTAGGAAAACTAAATCCTGATGATTTAGAAACGATTGAAGTAATAAAAGAAGCAGCAGTAGTTAAAAAGATAACTAAGGATAATTGTGACGGTGTTGTGATAATTACAATGAAAGACGGTAAAAAGAAAAGAAATAAAAAGAAATAAAGCCCAGCTGATAATAAATAGGACTATTAACGGTCTGTAAGACCCAACGATTAGTCCCGGTTAATCTACATCCCAGCCAAAATAAATGTGCTATGCCGCTAATCTTAATGTTTGTGTTTTATAAGGCACCGGTTCAACTTATTTGCATTTCGGTAAGCCACCAAGCGCAAATTGAAATTGGCGCTACATCAAAAAAGAAGTCCGTCAACCTTTATGATACCGACCAAGCTTACCGACGAGTGAATTTTCCTGGTCAAAGAATGAATTCTCCCGGTTAAGCAGTATCCTTAATCCTATCTGATTACCCAATCAAAACGTCCCTATCAGTGCATACTTATCCGCATTACAATATACCTGGCTGTAAAACGAAAAATCCGGGCGGTTGGTGTCCATTTTTCGGTCTAACTGTATGATGGGTTGATCCTTGCTTACTTTAAAATAGTCTTGTATTTTTTCCGTGGCTAAAATAGCTTGAATCTTCTGTTCGCCGCCAGTAACTTCTAATTGATAGTGTTGGCGCAGCAAGTTAAATAAGGATTTGTTCTCGAAGCTGAGAGCGCTCAGGCGAGGTAGATTGATATTGGGTATCATGGTAATATCGTAAAAAACCGGGTCATCGTTTATCAGGCGAAGACGTTCCAGATAGATGCATCCAAACTCCTTTTCTCTGTCGGAAAGATCAAAGGAAAAAGCTTTCTCCCAAGGACGCACTTCGGGCTTCACGATGATGCGGGTTGTCAGGTTAGCTGTCCCCAAGGCAGCCGTAGTTCCGCCCAGCGACAAGATACCAACTCCCGTTGGCGAACCTTTCACTATGCTTCCTTTCCCTTTCCTTTTTACGATAAAGCCATCGTTTACCAACTTATCCAGCGCTTTGCGTATGGTGGGGCGGGTAACGCCATGCGTGGCGCACAATTCGTTTTCGGATGGGAGCAAATCCCCCTCGCGGTAAATCCCTTCCGATATATGTTTGCGTAACGATTCGTAAACTACCGTATGTTGCGGTTTTCTGACTGTCATCATCTTATCCTTTTTTCAAATCGAATACCTTTAAATTACCATCTCTCCAGTTCATATAAGTATTCAAAAATATAAAATTACAAAAATAAATGTAAACACAAGCTAATTAAACATGTAAATACAGATGTTAAAATTTATTATTTATTTAAGACACTGTAAATAAAGATATTATAAATAATTCAAAAATAATTCGTATTTTTAACTTGTGTTTACAAGTTAAAAGTATTAAATTTGTAGCAAAATCTTGAATATGGCTACAGTTGTAATAATGCCTCGACAGGGGCAGTCGGTTGAATCCTGCATATTTACCGAATGGTTTAAACAGGTAGGAGACCAAATTAAAAAAGGCGAGCCTTTGTTTGCCTACGAAACGGATAAAGCTTCGTTTGAAGAAGAAGCCTCTGAAGATGGCATCCTATTGGGTGTTTTTTGTGAGGAAGGCGACGAAGTTCCCGTATTGCAAAATATCGCTGTGATAGGTAAAGCCGGCGAAAATATCGACGAATTTAAGCCGGGTGCTAGTTCTGAAAGCAAAGAAGTAAGCAATGAAAAAGTTGAAGTTGCTGAAAAAAAGGTAGAAACAGCTCCCGAAATAGCGGTTGAAAGCAAAGTAACAAGTGCTGGTGGAGAAGTGAAAATTTCGCCCCGTGCCAAAAAACTGGCTCTTGATAAAGGGGTTCCCTTTGAAACGCTCGTTGGTTCAGGTCCCGAGGGAAGGGTAATAGAAAGAGATGTTCAGGCCTACGTTGCTTCGACACCTAAAATGACCCCGCTTGCAAAAGAAGTGGCCAAACAGGAAGAGGTGAAAACCGTGGAGCAAGGAACTGGATTAGCTGGTGCCATTAGAGCTGCCGATCTTACCGCGAAAAACCCAATTTATGCCGCCGATTTTGAAATTAAAAAGATGCCGCATATCCGCAAGCTGATTGCCAAAGCCATGCATGCTTCTTTACAGAATTCAGCACAGCTAACCCACCATTTGGGTGCCGATGCACGCCGTATCATGGAGCTGCGTAAGCAAGTGAAAGAAAAAGAAGGCGCGCCAAACATCACCCTTAACGATATGGTATGTATGGCCGTAATAAAAGCCTTAAAAAAGTTCCCCGATGCCAATGCGCATTTCTTGGGCGATAGCGTTAAATATTTTAATAAAGTTCATTTGGGCTTGGCCGTTGATACCGACCGTGGATTGATGGTGCCGGTAATTAAAAATGCCGACGATCTGTCCATCACTGGATTATCGCGTCAGTTTAAGGAAGTAGCCGAAGCTTGTCGTCAGGGAAGCGTTGATCCTGAACTTTTATCATCTGGAGCTGCATCGTTTACCGTGTCGAACCTTGGTAATTATGGGGTGGAGATGTTTACCCCGGTAATCAACCTACCACAGGTAGCTATTCTTGGTGTTAACACCATTGTACCGCGACCTGCCGATTTGGGTGGAGGAGTATATGGTTTTGTACCATTTATGGGATTGAGCCTTACCTACGATCATCAAGCATTGGACGGTGGCATGGCTACCCGTTTTTTAAAGCAGATTGCCACTGAAATGGAGAATCTGGAAATAGAATTTTAACCTGAACTATTCATAAGTTTTTCAAAACATGAATAAAGTTCTGGTTAATCCCGACATAGCTGAACTTAAATTTTTGAAAAAAAATTTTAGAGAAACTTAGTCGCTACCGGAGGTAGAAATAATTTAAAATTATTTGGGTTAGGCACACTAAAATATAAAAGTATTATACCTATGTATGATTTAGCAATAATTGGCGGTGGTCCTGGTGGCTATGTAGCTGCCGAAAGGGCTGGAGCCAAAGGCTTAAAAGTAGTTCTGATTGAAAAAAAAGAACTGGGTGGGGTTTGTCTCAACGAAGGTTGCATACCCACAAAAACTTTGTTGTACAGTGCAAAACTGTACGATAATGCCGTGGACGGTGCCAAATACGGAATAACTGCTACAGATGTTAGCTTTGATTTTGGAAAAATGATGGCCCGTAAGGATAAGATAGTGAAGAAGTTGGTAGGTGGAGTAGGGGCTAAAATGAAAATGTTTAATGTTAAAGTTATAAACGCTACAGCTATTATTAAAGGCCGTACCCAACGGGGTATCGAAATTGCCGCAGCTGAAGAAGAGGTAATCGCTTCCAACCTGTTAATATGTACAGGTTCGGAAGCTTTTATACCGCCTATTC
>JAGXIP010000226.1 GCA_024635585.1 Saccharicrinis sp.
GCCCGGTACTATTTACAACCAACTGCATTGTTCCTCCAAAAGAAAGTTATATAAACCGAATTTACACAACGGGCACCAGTGGCTTTGAAGGATGTACACATATTCCCGACCGTAAGGACGGACAGCCTAAAGATTTTAGTATAATTATCGAGCACGCCAAAAAATGCCCTTCTCCTACCGAAATTGAAACGGGAGAAATCGTAGGTGGCTTTGCCCACAACCAAGTTGCGCTCCTAGCGGATAAGGTTGTGGATGCCGTAAAAAGTGGGGCCATTAAAAAGTTTGTAGTGATGGGTGGATGCGACGGAAGAATGAACGACCGCGGATATTACACCGATTTTGCCACCGAACTGCCAAGCGACACCGTTATTTTAACCGCTGGATGCGCCAAATACCGTTATAACAAACTTGCGTTGGGTGATATTGGTGGAATACCCAGAGTATTGGACGCCGGACAATGTAACGATTCCTACTCGCTGGCAGTTACTGCCCTTAAGCTTAAAGAGGCATTCGGATTGGACGACATCAACGACCTGCCCATTGTTTATAACATTGCCTGGTACGAGCAAAAGGCCGTTATCGTTTTATTAGCCTTGCTAAGCTTAGGCGTTAAAAACATCAATCTGGGGCCAACATTGCCTGCATTCTTATCGCCCAACGTAATTAATGTTTTGGTTGAGAACTTTGGCATTGGGGGAATAACCAATGTAAAAGAAGATATTGAAAGATTGATTTTGGCCTAAGCCATTTTGATCAAAATAAGAATCCCCCATTGATTGTTCAGTGGGGGATTTTTTATTGTTAAGAAGTTAAATTCTTAAACTTTTAAAAAGCGACGCAATAGGGTTCACCTTGTAAAGTTCAAGAACGCCAATAGGTCTTTATTTTTCCAGTGCTTTTTTCATGGTAACACCTAATTCGGCAGGTGATTCTACCACATGTATGCCGCACTCTTTCATCACCTTCATTTTCGCAGCGGCAGTGTCCTCCGTTCCGCCAATGATAGCACCAGCATGACCCATCCTACGCCCTTTGGGTGCCGTTTGTCCGGCAATAAAGCCCACTACCGGCTTGGTGCCATGCTCTTTAATCCACAATGCAGCTTCAGTTTCCATGCCACCGCCAATTTCACCTATCATGATGATGCCCTCGGTATCGGGATCGTTCATTAATAATTCAACTGCTTCTTTGGTGGTAGTACCAATAATTGGATCACCGCCAATACCTATGCAAGTGCTTTGTCCTAACCCTTGTTTGGTTAGCTGGTCCACGGCCTCGTAAGTTAAGGTACCCGAACGCGACACCACGCCAATTTTCCCCTTGGCATGAATAAAACCGGGCATGATGCCCACTTTAGCCAATCCGGGCGAAATAACGCCGGGACAGTTGGGACCTATCAATCGGGTGTTCTTATCTTTTAAATAGTCTTTTACCTTAATCATATCGGCAGTAGGAATACCCTCGGTAATGGCAATGGCCACTTTTACACCTGCATCGGCTGCTTCCATAATGGCATCAGCTGCAAATGCAGGGGGCACAAAAATAACTGACACATCGGCATTTACCTTTTCCACAGCCTCAAGCACGGTATTAAAAACTGGAAGATCCAAATGCGTTGTACCACCTTTACCAGGCGTAACACCACCCACTACATTGGTTCCATATTCAATCATTTGCGAAGCATGAAAAGTGCCCTCACTGCCGGTAAAACCTTGCACTATCACGTTCGATTTATCTGTTACTAATACGCTCATAAGTCATTATATATCTAAAAATTTCACAACAAAGTATGAATATTTTATATAACCACCAAAGCAAAAAACGGTATTGGTTGGATTTTAAAAGTTAAAGCCCCTCCGAAAGCTATCGGAGCAGGCTCTCCAACTCTCCCAAATAGAAGAGAGTTTCGGAATAGCTCTTTGAGCTATTCGGGCATAACGGGCTAAAAAAACACATTCATCAAATGCAACTACGATCCCGAAAACTACTCCCTACCATCTGGAACAAACTGACATCCCGCCCCCAATAATTTAATTAGACGGGAAGCCATTAGCTATTAGCTAACCACATTCACCTCTTTGCTTATCTCTATTCCGAATTTAAGCTTCACCGATTTTTCAATTTCATGGGCTAAGGCCAAAATATCCTGACCATTGGCGAGACCCGTTTTATTGATTAGTACCAAGGCTTGATTTTTATGTACAGCTGCATTTCCTAAGGTTTTTCCTTTCCAACCACACTGCTCAATCATCCAGCCGGCTGGGATTTTGCTATATCCTTCGTCCAGTTTGTATATGGGGGCATCTGGAAATTCCTGGATAATCTTATTCATCACCGTATTTTCAACAATAGGATTTTTAAAAAAGCTGCCCACGTTACCAATAACGGCAGGGTCGGGCAATTTGGCTTCTCGTATATTGATGATGGCCTGCCGTGTATTTTTTAAGCTGTAACCGCCTAATCTTTCCACTTCCTGAGCCACACCTCCATAACTTGTTTTAATGTTGCCCCGCTTACCTAGCACAAACTCAACTGAAGTGATGATTGTTTTTCCTTTTAAACTATTTTTAAAGATGCTGTTTCTGTATGAAAACTCACATTGGCTATTTTTAAAACTAAAGGTTTCCAACGAATCTAAAAAAATACCGTTCACTTGGGTAATTACATCCATTATTTCGGTTCCGTAGGCGCCAATATTCTGTACTGGTGAGGCACCTACATTGCCGGGAATAAGCGATAGGTTTTCAATTCCGTAGTGCCCTTTACTTACGCTCCATTCCACAAAACTATCCCAATCGACACCAGCCCCTACCTCCACCCACACGCTTTGTGCTGTTTGGTGGATAACCTGGATAGATTGTATATCGGGTTTTAGAATGAGCCCCTTGAAATTTGATTGGAAAAGCACATTGCTGCCGCCTCCCAAAACAAAACATGACTTATTTTTAAGTATTGGAGCTGTAAGCACTTCAGTTATCTCCTGCACATTTCGGGGAGCCGAGAAATATTCGGCATAAACATCAAAATGAAAAGTATTGTGTGATTTTAATGGATAATCGTATTGTAACACCATGTTTTTATTAAGCCTTATTTGAATCGCTATAATATTTTTCGGAGTAATAACCATAGCCCCCGCTTTTGTTACTGATATCATTTAGGATAATTCCTAAAGGCGAAACATTATCCTCATAAAGGTTTTGGAGGGTATGCTTAAATTGTTCCTTTACTGTTTTGTTGGCTCGCACCACAAAAAGATGGCAGTTACCATGTTCCATCAGCAAACGTGCATCAGCAACCAGACCAATGGGTGGCGAATCAATAATTACCACATCAAAATTGGTTCTTATCTCACTAAAAAACTTTGCCGTATACTTTCCCGATATCAATTCGGAGGGATTGGGAGGAATAGCGCCTGAAGGAACAATAGTTAAGTCCTCTACATCCGTGGGATACATAATTTCATCTATTGTTGCTTGGCCTATCAAATAATTGGATAATCCTTGTTTATTTCGATGCTCAAACATTTCTGTGAGCCTTGGTTTGCGGAGATCAAAGCCCACCAATACCGTTTTTTTACCTGAAATAGCAAATACGGTGGCCAGGTTAAGTGCGCAAAAAGTTTTGCCCTCCCCTGTGTTTGTAGAAGTGATGGTCAACACCAGCTTCTCATCGCTGGGAATCATGAATTTTAACTTGGTACGCAGTGCCCTGAACGATTCTGATAAACTACTCAATGGCTCGGATTTAATTACCATATCCTCCGTTCCCTTATATTGAGGAATATAGCCTAAAATAGTAGAATGAGGAGCCAGAGAAACAACATCATTTCTATCTCTAATTTTATTGTTCAAATATTCCTTTAAAACAACAATGCCCACCGGCAATAGAAGCGCTAAAAATATCGCCTGCTTGTTGTTTTTAGCTTTGTTGGGCGATACAATACCCACGATACTGGCTTCGTCTAAAATTTCGTTGTCGGGCGTATTGGATGCCTTGGTGATTTGTGTTTCCGACTGTTTTTGCAATAAGAAGGTATAAATGGCATCGTTGAGTTTATAGTCGCGCTCAATATCCAAGAACAAGCGTTCGCTTTCGGGCAGATAATTCATTTTTGAGGCGATATTATCCATTTGCGCTTTTATTTTCTCTTTTTCTATCGCCGCATTCTTCAGTATTTTATCGAGAGCCGTTAGTATATTTTGCTTACTTAGCGAAATTTTCCTATTTAACTCGCCCAACATGGGGTTGTCAATGTTGGTTTGCGATTGTAATAGCGAATACTCGTTGTGTAATGCCAGCAGGTCGGTTATCATGGACGATATAAGGCTATTGGCGTCCAACGAAAATACAGGCAACAAATAATCATCGCTAAGAGGCTCACTTTCGAGGTGTTTACTCAAGGTGTTGTAATAATTCTCGCGCACCTGTAATTGACTTAAATCTTTCTCGTACTCAAAATATTGACCTGCAAGCCTATCCGAAAGTTCACTGGGTGCACTAAAAACGTTATTTCGCCTAAACTCCATCATTTTAGCCTGTGTTTGGCGCAAAGTATCGGCCACTTGAATCAGTTGCGTTTCGATAAAAGCAATCGTCCTTTTGGCTATTTCGTTTTTTCGCTCCAAGCTCTGCTCCAGATAAACCTGACTTAAAGCACTTAAAAAATTATTTATTTTTAAGGTATTTGTACCCGTAGATGAAATATAAATTATAGAACTACCTTCCCTGTACGGACTTACCTGAATTTTACCACGATAGGTATTGGCTAACCAATCATGCGATCTAAAATAAAAATAATAGCTTACTTGAGGAGATTCCTTGGCTGTTAATTGAACGCTGAACTTACAAAACGGAGTACTTACCTCCTCGCCCCAAGTAATAATTTTTTCAAACGCGACAACTCCCGTAGCACCATGATTTTGCTCATCGTTAAAGGTGTGAAGCAAGGCGTTTCCAGAGTTAATTTTAATTTTAACCTGTGCCCCACCCATCGGCTCAATATAAATAGGCGTATTCAGCAACTGCACATGGGTAGAGTCCATGGTGATGACAAAAGGACTACTTTTATACATATCGCCATCTTTAAAAACCCCATCGCTGTATATGTCAATACCAAAATCGAGCCTGTCAATAGCACGTTTAACTATTTTCTTCGATTGTAATATGATGGTTTGGTTTTCGATGCTTTTTGTTTCGGGCGAAAGGCCAAAACCCTCAATAATGCCAGCTCCTGAGATGGTTCTTTTTTCGTCGCTTTTGAGCATTATTGTTACCGAACCCTTGTACACAACTGGTGTATATCGATGGTAGAGATGAGTTAAACCAACAATCAATGGAAAGGATATCAATAAAA
>JAGXIP010000227.1 GCA_024635585.1 Saccharicrinis sp.
AAAGGACACATCGACGCCGGTGCTAAAAAAGTAGTTATGTCTGCTCCATCTAAGGATGACACCCCTATGTTTGTAATGGGTGTAAACAACAAGACATATACTAAGGATATGAACTTTGTTTCTAACGCATCTTGTACTACTAACTGTCTTGCTCCAATAGCCAAGGTATTAAACGACAAATTTGGTATTGTAGAAGGTTTAATGACAACTGTACACGCAACTACTGCTACACAAAAAACTGTTGACGGTCCTTCTATGAAAGACTGGAGAGGTGGACGTGGCGCTGGTCAAAACATCATCCCTTCTTCTACTGGTGCTGCTAAAGCTGTAGGTAAAGTTATCCCTGAGCTTAACGGTAAACTTACTGGTATGGCTTTCCGTGTTCCTACTCCCGATGTATCCGTTGTTGACTTAACAGTTCGTTTGGACAAAGGCGCTTCTTATGAAGAAATTTGTAAAGCTATGAAAGCAGCTTCGGAAGGTGAGTTAAAAGGTGTTTTAGGTTATACTGAAGATCAGGTTGTATCTAACGACTTTGTAGGCGACACTCGTACTTCAATTTTTGATGCAGGTGCTGGTATCTCTTTATCTCCTAACTTTGTAAAAGTAGTATCTTGGTACGATAACGAGATGGGTTACTCTGCAAAAGTATGCGAATTGATTGAATACATGAATACTGTAAAATAATTACAGATTTTAAATATAATTTAAAAAGGCTCGCTAAATTTGGCGAGCCTTTTTTATTATTGAGATTTAAATGATAAGGTAGTTTAAATTTAATTTTCCACCTTCTCAAAACACAAGTTATTTTTATTAATCATCTACCGACAAAGCCTTAATAGCAGAGTCTAATTTTTCGGCTAATTGAGCTGTTTGATTGATATAAACCGACACTTGCTGGATAGAGCTATTTACACTTATGGCTTCGGACGATTGTTCCTGACTGGATTGCCTAATTTTATAAATCAGATCCACAATACTAGCGATGTAAACCTGTAGTTCCATCATTTTTTCATTGGCCTCTTTCGACAGTTGCATTCCAGAATTTGTATCCTTCAAAATACTTACCGTTACATCACGAGATTGATCAGCAAGCTTTTTCACTTCATTGGCTACAACCGCAAACGATCTTCCATGTTCACCTGCCCGTGCTGCTTCTACTGCGGCATTTAAGGATAGCAAATTGGTAATACGTGCAAAATCAGTAATAAAACCAAGGCCTTGTGTTATTTTCTCAATCGAATCAACTGTCTTCTTTACAATATCAACGCTCGTCTGCGCATCACTTTTCACACTGGTTGCGTTGGCATACATATCCTCGGCACTTTTTGCATTGAGATTGATATCGTCTGCCATTTGCTTCATAGAGGCCGATATTTCTTCTATTGTAGAAGCCTGGCTATTGGTGGCATTGAGCAGCTCTACAGATGCCTGACCTAATTTAGATTTAACATCCGCAATGATACTGACATTTTTCTGCCTCGCCTCTTCTAACTTTTCATTTCGCGATTTCACCGTATTGACAGCCTCCTCCACTTTTTGCTCAAGAATACGCTGATTCCTCTTCAAACTTTGAGTTCTTCTGCGATAAAAATTAATAAACATCGCTAAAACAAAGATGATTGCCAAAATGCGAAACAACCAAGTATTGTACCATGCAGCTTTTACAATAACATGGACAGAAGCGCCTTCGTTATTCCAAACATTGTCATTATTAGAAGCTCTTACCCTAAAAACATAATCGCCTGCAGGTAGGTTTGTATATCCTGCTTCTCTATTATTTCCCACATAAATCCAGTCTTCATCAAAACCTTCAAGCTGGTAAGCGTAGCTATTTTTTTCGGAAGAGGTGAAGTTTAAGGCTGTAAATTCAAATCTTATTACACTCTGCGTATGATTTAAAACAATTTTGTCAGTTTGAGAAATAGTCTTTGTTAAGGGGGATTCTTCTTCCCCAATTTCAACCGATTTATTGAATAGTTTAAAATCAGTTAACACCACATTAGGCTTGATAGTATTTTTATTTATGAGTTCGGGATTAAATAGATTAAATCCATTGTTTCCCCCAAACAACATCTCCCCATTGTCAGTTTTTAACGATACATAACTTGAAAATTCCTTTCCTTGAAGCCCATCAGAAGCATCATATACCAAAACTTCATTATCTGAAGGATTAAAGCGGATTAATCCAATATCGGTACTTAACCAAACGTTTTTAGAGTTATCAATTTGCAGACCGAAAATCCGATCTGTTGGCAAGTAATTTTCGGTATTATATACTTTACATTTTCGTGTTTCTTTATCCATTAAGGATAAACCACCACCATCAGTACCAATCAACAGATTCCCTTTGTTATCCTTAATTAAACCCGTAATTTTATTATTCCCAATTGAGGTTGAGTCCTTTATATCAGAAAGAAATTGTTGTTTTTGGCCAGTTACCGTATTGTAAAGGTAAAGTCCATTATTTAATGTACCCATCCACAACAATTCATCGGTCTCATCATAAAAACACCTCACCATTTCAATACCAGGAACAGGTGTAAATTTGTAGTTTTGCGGATTAAATTTACTTATCACACCCGATTCTTTAGACGAATTAGAAGTGCCAATCCAAAAAGTGCCTTTCTTATCTTTATGGATAGCATAAACCCTGTTGCTTACAATGGCATTGGGATCGTTTTCATTCATCATAAAATGGCGAAAACGTTCAGTTTTCTTATTAAAAATAGCTAAGCCCTTTTTAAATGTGCCTATTAGCAAATTGTTTTTATCCAATTCATTAATAGAAAATACATACTCATCTTGAAGGCTTGAGGGATCATTTTTTATGGTTTTGTAATTTTTGAAGGTTCCTTCCTCCCTGTTAAATCGACTAAGTCCTCCTCCTTCTTTGGTGCCTATCCAAATAATCCCCTCGCTATCTTGATAAGCTGAACGAATATTATTATTGAAAATGCCATCTGCTTTAAAATTAAATTTATAATGTTCAAATTGCTTCCTATTAAAATCTACAAAATTAACACCTCCGCTATAGGTTCCGAGCCATAGTGTATTATTAGTTGTTAAAACAATAGACGTAAGTCCTTTATTGCTTAAACTTTGAGCATTATATAAATCTGGAACAAAAAAGGATACTTGATCATTTATTGGATCAAAATATATCAATCCGCCATCTCTGTCGGCCAGATATAAACCTCCCTTTTTATCTTCAGATATTCCAATAATTCTATTATTCAATAAATAGCCATTTTCTTTGGAGTATTTGGTCATTTCTTCATTAAACCCATTCGGCTTCATTAAATATAGTCCGGAAAATTCACATGCAACCCACAAATTATTATTAGAATCTTTTGTTGTATTAATAACATTAACAATATTACTTGTTTTGTTGTGATGAGCAAAGGTCCCACTGTCGATATCAAGCAAATCCAAGCCTTTTTCTGTTCCAATCCATAAGTGTTTTGAATCCTGAATCTCAATACTATAAACTACATCATTAACAATACTTCCATCGTCATCATCATTATGCGTAAACCGTTTAAAGGTTCCATTGTTATGCATTCTGAATAGGCCTTCTCTGGAGCCAATCCATAAATTGTTATTTTGATCATACTTTAGGGCATTTATAGAAAACCCTGACATTTGTTTAAAATTGATGAAACGCTCGACTGATCGATCAAAATAAGATAAACCTTCTTCAGTACCCACAAAAAGATTACCGCTTGATTTTTCTTCAACAATTGCCAATATATTATTATTGATTAAACTGTTGCTATCGTTAGCGTTATGCACATATAGTTTAAAATCGTAACCCGAATATTTATTCAACCCAGCATTGGTTCCAAACCAAATAAACCCAACACTATCTTCAAAAACGCAGTTAATTCCATTTGATATTAAACCATCATCACTGGTTAATATATTGAAGTGTAAGGCCTTTTTTTGGGCATTTAACGCAGAAGAAAAAAGAAAAAAAATGACAAGTAATTTAATGCCAATAGTTGTATTCCATAAACGATAAAATTTCACACCCCCCATAACCATCCCTGTTTTTTAAAATTCAACCACTCTATCTATCACATGACTTATTACAAATACAATTAAACTGGTATTGTATAACGAGTTCCGTACAATACGGTATTAATCTATTTTAGTTTCGCTAAATATTAATAATTAATTGCAGTCGTTTTATCCACACTGTGACGTTACCATTCTACAGCACTTTTGTGGCAACATCGGCAATAATTACACCTTATGAACAAATTGGTTTTTGAGCCATTGCCTACAGGGAAATAGTACGGAAGCAAAGTATTATCTGAGTGGTTAGTTCTTGGTAAGAGTCTAGAAAATTAATAATGTATCCCTTTAATCTGCGGGTGCTCTAAGGAACCTTTAATTTGCAGTAAAATATCTTCACCGTCGCGGGGAATTCTAAAACCAAATGTTCGTTCAAAGTTTGCTAAGGATGATTGTAAGTTGGGTTCAATATTAGCGATACGCATTTCCATTGTTTGGATGTCTGTGCTATCCATATTAACACCGTACAATTTAATATCGGCTTTTAAGGTGGCTTCTAGCACCGGCAAAACCAGCTTAGCATTATCTACAATACATCTACCATCATTTATTTGGGTATTAAATACCAGCTCATCCACCCTCAAATCCTCCGGCTTGAGCCCCAACATCATTAGCTGAGCTTCCATGCCAGAGCCTGATTTTCCATCGTATTCTACATTCAAATCCTTTAAATTCAGGCTGAAGTTTACTTTGGATAAGGACGACTTTACATCGTGTTTTTCGTCCAAATTTAGCTCACCCTCAAAAGTAGAATTAAAAGATTGCAAGCTATATTTTCCGCCAGCACTTCTTTCGCCCCAATTTATTTGATCGTTAGAACTCAAATCATATTTCATGTTTACCTGGGAAGGAACAAAATCATTGAACCCTTGCCCGGCATAATTCACCTTTGCATCCCCTTCCATTAGTAGCGTTCCGGTGATTACCTTAACTTTTTCAACATCAATTGTACGTTCTTCATGATTCAGTAAAATTTGAATATCAGCATACTCAATTTTATTTGATCCTATTAAAAAACGGGTAAGCCAGTTATTTTTTGTGGGGTGCTGCATCCAAGCACCTTCTTCAATTTTTAAACTTAGCTGTTGTTTTTCATCGGGGAAGTTCAAATTCATCACCTGGTATTTTTGATGACTCATATCTCCATCAAAATTAATCGTAACGTTTTTTCCTGTAAAAATGGCTTTCTCATTTCCGCTAAGTTTTGCATTTTCGAAATTTAAACCTAAGCTGGTAAGCTTATCTACCCTTTGCGTTTTGGATATCTCCATGGCTTCGCGATGCTTTATTTTTACATATAACACATCGCTTTCTATTTTAAACTTTGAGTTAGGATAAACCAGAGAAAAATTTTTGAATGTGATTTTTGAACAGAGCGGATTAACCTTAAGGTCGGTATAATATGGCCGCGAGGTTTCAGGAAATTGCTGTAAATACAAATCAAGTTTTTTAGCGGATATGTTGCCATATATCCAATTGCCGGTATAAACAACTACTAATAATATTATTGCGATAGCTAGTATCTTCGATTTCATGCGCAGTATTTTTTCTTTAAAAATACAAAATTAAAAGTTACGCATAGATTTTATACCACTCTTAGTTTTATCTCTTTTTGGCTTACGGAAGCCGAATTCGCGATTTTTATTTTCTTTTACGAAAGAACTTATTTGATAGGAGATAACAATTTCATGACCCGTGCGGTTTATCATGTTATTGCCCATTGCAACATCAAAAACATAGCCCACCTCCAACCCTTTTGGTATCTTCACGTTAACCATGTTCGTCATCCAGCCATTTTTACTGTACATAGCACCTATCCAAAAAAGCTCCTTAAAAAACACCTGCAATCCACCGCTCACATTATATTCCTCTTCATCGTGATACCTAGCTAAAAAAGACGGTTTAATGCCTATCCACGAATTGGGATTAACGGTATAACCCGACGACAAATAATACTGTCGCTTTTGTTGCATTTGATTGGTTTCGAAAAACTTTTCCTTATTGCCACTTCCTAAAATATTGGCTACGGATAAGCCTAAATAAAACTTACGCGAATAAAGATAAGCTCCACTGGTTGCGTTTAGTATTGTTTCGCTTTCGGTAGTATTTGAAAAACTAGGATCGTTGGCATGGGTGAGGTTAAGCTCGTTAAATGCTATTTGATGCATTTGTGCATTGGCGCTAATGCCCAGTGAAAGAAATGTTACCGGAGATATTTTTAACAGATAGGCATAACTTAAACTGCCCGTATATACTTTATTAATACCAAATTGCTCCAGGCTCAAAGCTCCACCCACCGACATTAAAGTGTTATTAAGCGGAGTGTAGCCTGTAAAACGATAACTAGCGGGGGATCCTTCGAGTCCGAACCATTGCTTACGAGCCATTAAACTCGCAACCATAGTATTTGAAGTTGCCGAATACGCAGGATTAATAAAAAATTGTGTTTGCATATATTTTGGCGAGAAAATTTCATGCTGAGCTAGCAATCCTGCACAAGCATTACATGCTAGTATTAGCAATAATACACTCCGTCTTAAACCCATCCAAATCCCTCGTTTCATTTTCAGGTATCTCATCTTTTTATATAAATAAAGCCTGAAAATTCTTTTTTAATATCTGTTGTTCTTAACAAAAAATAGTAGGTTCCATTGGTACAATAATCGCCAGCAAACTTTCCTACATTCCCTATTCCATCCCATTTGTTGTTATAATCACTGTCTGAATACACCACATTACCCAGCACATCGAAAATTTTTATCTCCATAGCAGTACCTTGTAAATCTGGAATTATAAATTCATCGTTAAACCCATCACCATTGGGAGATATACCATGGGGAATAAATATTTTATCGGACTCCTTTCCTTCTGCAAAATAAAACACCCATGCCTGATTGTAATCTCCCTCCTTATCCGTTATTTGGTATTGCAGGGAATCTAAACCTGTAAATAAGCCATCAAAAGTACAAGTCAATAAGCCATCGTCATTTAAATAACTGCTTCCATTTTTTAAGTCGGTAACAATATTAAGCAGAATAGGCAAGTCAAATAAATTACTATCATTGTCCAACACGTTTATTTCACTTGCAATTCCAGGTACAAGAAAAACTGTATCGTTATTAGCTACAGGTACAAAATCATAATCTATAACATCAATAATAACCTGTGCCTCATCGCATGAGCCATCCTTACCGCAGACTTTATACCAAAACTCATCGGCTCCAGTGTTACCTGGTACAGGGGTATATTTTATGGTAAGTCCATCTAATACTTCGGCCACGCCAAACTTTGGTTGCTTTATTATCTCTAATGAACTTACACCTTCCGAAATTCCTTGGTCGTTATTTAATACATAAATAACAAAGGTTTGACCTTCATTTCCCTTAACAAAGTCGGCATAGGCTCTAATACTTTGCGCATCATTTGTATTACGACCCAAACCGGCACATGCATTGGGGATACCCAGATACAAAATAAAAAAAGCGACTATTACATAAAATGTGTTCATCCGTTTCATTATGCTACCAGCTTAAACCTTCGTATCTTGAGCGTTTATTTTTACGGGCTTCGGAACAAGGAATTGCCTTATTTTTTAAATTATTGCAGATGGTATATCTGGTTACCAACCTGTAGGTACTTCCATACTCAACTTGTGCTCCGGTTAAACCCAACTGAAATTCCATTCCAAAACTTATACGTTGGTAATTAATTCCTACAGTGGTCGACAGTCCTAAGCTTTTCCCCAAATCATGATCAACGTTTCTTCTGTACGAAACCATTCCCCACATGGCATAGCTGGGACTGGGGGTTGGGAATGTACCTTTAAGTGTAAAATCCAATCTATTATCATTGTTACCATTCCTACGGAACATCAGCAGAGGTTCCAAATAAATATCTCTATCCACTATTTTATAAAGTGACGAGAGGTGAAGGTGGTAGTCCATTGCCAAATCGGGCTCACCATCGTTCAAATACATCGGGTTATCCTGATCTATCATATTATTTAACGAAACACCCAACACGTAATCGTTAAACTTAAATAACACTCCCGAGTTTACATTCATGCCCCAGCCTGAGGATATCCCTCCGCTTATGGCCGGATCCAAAATACCTGATGGCGTATTAAGCTCGCTTTCATCGATACGCATTTGTTCTACCGTTAAACCCAAACCGAAAGCCATTGTAATTATGTTTCGTCGTGATTTTTTAAGTACTATTTCGTGCGAAAAGGCCTGATGCAAACCAAATTGATTCACATTTCCGTTTCTATCGTTATACACGTAAGTGCCCATACCCAAATGCTGTGTTACAGAACCCTGAAAGTTGAGCATTTGAGTGGTTGGTGCCTTATCCATACCCAACCATTGATTTTGATAGTTGGCTCCAAAGCTATAACATGATTTATCGATGCCGGCAGCAGCAGGGTTCATCAAAAAAGTATCGTACATATATAAGTTAGTAACATAGTACCTTTGTGCGGCAACTGCATTAACTATCCCCAATATGATATATATGGCCCAGAGCCTTTTCATTAATTTAGACTTTTTGGTTAAGATTTTGATTTTTTTGGCTATTTTTCAGTTCAAGACTTATCTTTTTAAGGTGATATGTCCTTTAAACACCTTTCCTTTAAGGGGCGATTCTACTACATACCAATAGTCGTCCGTAGGCACAGGCTGACCGTAATAACGACCGTCCCAAGCTGGATCAGAGGCCAAATATTTTATAAGCAACTTACCATAACGATCATAAATTTTAATAATAGTATTCGGATATTTCTCTATACCCTCTATCTCCCACCTGTCATTTATCCCATCGTTATTAGGGGTGAAAAAAGGAGGTATTACAACATCAAAATCTGCACTTAAAAATACGGTAGCCATAGCTTTGCATCCGTTATAATCTTCTATTTCAATCATATGCTCTCCACTCTTTAAATTTTCAAATACATTTTCAGTTCCTTTTAAAGAATTATTGATGCTATAGCTATACGGACCAGTGCCTCCCTCAACTAATACAGCTACTCGTGCATAAATTGTTGTGTCTAAATGGGTAATGATAGGCAATTCCCGATAAACCACATTAGCCGTATCTCGAATAATCATACAACCATCTGACACTACTACCCAATATTCTCCCGGTTCGGAAACACGTATGGACTGCTCTGTACTTCCGTTGTTCCACAGGTAGCTGATATAATCAGCTCCTGCATCTATGTCAAAAGTATCCTTTTGGCACACAGAGGTATCGGAACATAGATTGATGTCTGGTCTGAAAAGTTTTCTTACTGTTTTAGAAGCAAAACCATAACAACCATATTCGTTTTGTACTTGAACGAGATTTATGGTATCCTGCATTTGCGCATTTATTTGACGGGCAGAGGATCCATTGTGCCATCGATATGACGCAAAACCAACACCTGCATCCAGTTGCAACTCATCCACGGGACAAATAAGCGTATCGGCACCCAAACTAACCTGGGGAACAGGATACCAAACTACCCTGGCAGTATCTGCACTCACACAACCATAATTATTTTTTGCCTTTAACCAATAGTTTGCTTTACCCACAGTTATACTCCGGCTAGTTTCGCCGGTTGACCATTCAAAATCGGAAATATTAGGTGGCACCGTTAGCGCACCGTAGGTACCCGGACATGCTTGCTGGTCAAGCAGATCAAATACAGGTGATTGATGCAGTGTTACATTAACCTGATCCTGGGTTTCACAGCCCTCAACATTCTTAACCAATAAAGTATATGTTCCGGTTGACTGCACCGTTATACTTGAAGTATTTAGCATCGGATTTCCGTTCCATTGATACTCGGCATAGACTTCTGGGGACTTTAAAATGGCCAATTCGCCCTCGCATAAATCAACATCCGAACCCAAATTTAAAGTGGGAACAGGCAAAATAGTCACTACTCCTTCCGTTTGGCTTGGGCAACCATTGGCGTCAATCACCTTTAAACCATAGGTACCGGATTGGGTAACTGGCCATGGCGCATTAATTGGGCCTGCGACATTTGCAACAGCCTCCATTTTACACCATTGATACGACAATGCATCAAGCAAAGGATTCGTTAGAGTGTCACCTATATTCTCACAGGCTTTAACAGGTGGTATTTGTGCCATAACAGTCGGAGCAAAAACACCTACATCAACCTGATCGCTTGCTGAACAGCCATGTTCATCATAAGCTGTAACAGAATATTTCCCAGCTTCGGTAACTAGATAAACGGAGGTTGAATCGTAGTACTTTTTATCCTGATTATTCCATGTTAGATAATCAAATTCATAACCCTCTGGAGAATAAAAAGATACCATACTTATGGTGCCAGCATCATTTTTACATAATGAAAAATCATCGGATACTTTTACAGTTGGAAGGGAGTAAGATGTAACGTTTATCTCATTTTTTTTAAGACATGTACCATAACTTGCCTCAAGTTTATAAATACCTCCTAAAGACACCTTAATAGTATTATGATTATCAGACATTTCAACCCCTTCATGTAACCATTTATAGGTATCATAACCATTGGAGGCAAATATTTGTATTGTATCTCCATCACACAAATCTCGCGCTATCTTCAAATCCGGAGGATTAGCACTATAAAAAGTTACATTAACCGTATCGGTCACCGGGCATCCGTTTTTATCCATGGCCTCTACCATATAAATACCTGAATTACCAACAACAGCATTTGTAATTTGATAGATATTCTCATCAGGGCTGGGGGTGGGAAGAATTACATCATTGTCAGCAGGCGTTTTTTTATACTTCCACACAAAGTTGGTGTGTGCTGTTGACCCTTCAATATCTAGGGTAATACCTACACATTCTTCTCTATCCTCACCTAAATCAATAGCTTGTAAATCGTACCAATCAAAATGTGCCTTGGCTGAATCAACGCAACCATTGGCATCGGTTACTTGAAGTGTATAATCGGCAGGACTTGTTAAATCGATGTGGGAGGTTGTTGCACCCGTGCTCCACAGGTATTTATACCCTGTACCAATTGGCCCATTGATACGTTTGGAACTATTGTCGCACGACCATTCATCATTTAAAGTAAAGCTTGGCAATTCGTTCACCACGATATCAAAATCCTTGGTTTGAGCGCAACCATCAGCACTCCATGCAGTTAATGTATAATTTCCGGATTCAGCAGGCGTAATAAAGTTTTTGGTAGGATCAGCATTAATTACCACTCCCTTATATTCCCACTGGTATTTATCAAAGGTGGTGGTATTAACCACTCGCTGGCCCTTACAAACGGAGGTTTTATTCAATTGTATAACAGGCACTTCAAAAGCTTTTACAACAACTTCATCGTCCGCCTCACAACCAAATTCATCGGTTACTTTAACCGAAATGGTTTCTGAAAAACCTGCACCTACGTTCACTGAAGTGCTATTATCATTATCTGAATTGCTCCATTGGTAACTTGGATAACCCGGAGGCAAATCGTAGGTGACAACTTCGCCGGGACATACAATAGTATCATTGCCTAAGGAAATATCCGGCAAAACGAAATTAACATCAAGACTGTCGGTGATGAGACATCCTCCGTGTAGCATTTGGGCTGTAACCCAATAAGTATCCGAGCGATTAACCCTGCACTCTCTGTCGGTTGAGAGAATTGCATTACCTGTAGCTTTTGAAAACCATCTGTAACTACTCATTTCGGTACTTGTAGTTAAAACAATTTCTTTACCATCACATTCCTGCGTGGGTCCTTCTACATGCATCCGGCCGTAAGATGAAAAATAACCATAACTCACACTTCCAACGGAGGTTTTAGGATCATTTTCGTCCAAAACACTTAAATGAAAAAGCCCCTTACTATTTTCAATTGTATAAGGAACTCCAGTAGAAACATTCATATTAATTATGGCTGAATACCATGTTTCATCAGCATCGCCGCTATCTGTTCCTTTAACTTTAATCCAATTTAAATTGTCAATAAAAGGAACCTCCGCTTTATTGTTATCATACATTTTAAAGCTATTTCTATTTTTGCTTTGCGAAAGTATTTGCACCCAAAAATTACGAACAAAAACCCGTGTAAAAGCAACCCTTGACGATCCTGTGCAATCTATACTAGGCAATAAAGCCGATCCTAATTCATTGGCATTATTGGGTGCATTAACATTGGCCAAACCCGAAACCTGATAAGCATAAACCGGCTTGGTAGCATTTATGTATATGGCATTATCGGTTATATCAAAGTCGGTTAATTGCCCGCGCATAAGATGACGAACCAAATTATTGTCGTTATTTATAAAAACATAGGTATCGTCCTCTGTTGCTAACACGAACACTTTTTGAGCAGCATTTGTATCTGTACTAGTCCTAACAGCAATATACTCCGAACCAATTATAGAGGTTGGAATCAACTGATCGCCAATAATATCGTGTGGATGAGATGTTTCATTTATTGAGTCGTCAGAAATTGTAACTGCAATGGGGTTATTGGACGTTATATAAGTACCTGCCATGGAGGCTGTAGCGCTTATATCCCTATATTCAATACAATAAGTCTGTCCCTGATTCAAATTAATTTCATAGGGAATTCCCTTTAAATGCCCCGTAACATCAACAGAAGGGACTATTGTTACCACAGTATTGTCCTCGGTAGCCACAATATCAGTTTTTTCATTTGCATCGCTTTTATAACTGGACATGTTACGATAAACATTTTGCGAAGGGACATAAAATTCTGTTCCAAGCCCATTCTCCCCCTTCAGGGTAAATTTATCAGGGTTACCATCGTCAGCAATTTCGTAATAAACGGTAATGTTAGAAGTGGATTCAATTAAAATACCCTTATTGTTCACCTTATTTACGGGCTGATTTTCGACACTGTTCCTATTCACCTCAATCGTTGCAAAAGTATTATCATCTATGTTTTTATTTATTGGTGTAAAGCCACTATTCGCCGGCATGGAAATGGTGACAGACGCTGCTTTATCAAAAGTGGTAATTCTAAAATAAAGAGGCTCATCGCCGTGGGCATGTATGGCATCGGGAGCCACAAACCAAAACTTTTTACCTGTTTGTGCATTGGTGTTTAAACACACGATATAAAGAAAAAACAACACAACTGGATGCAAGAATTTCATCTGTTTCAATTTTAGCTAAAACATTAAGGATATTACAAACAATTAACCTCAATTTACAAGTAAATAAATCCCCATAAAACCATACAAATCATGTATGAAATAGGTAGATTGATTTACAAAGAAGTTCAGTTTTTTAGTGGATAGAAATTTTAAAACTCTTATAACAAAGTTATTTTGCAACCATGCATACACATAAATTAGCAAAGTATTTATTGCTTATATTTATGTGTTTCAGCACTTATAAGAAGTTTTTCTGGTCCCCACCTTAAAACATATCTTATGTACGCAAGAGGTAGGAAAAGGTTTCTAATTTTAACATTTAATCTAGATAGTCATTTATTCTACCTTGATATTTATCAATAGGATGCTCCACCATAACCACTGGTTTGATGCATCTTTGGCGGTGAATGTTAGTAAAACCCTGCGAGAATTGGCGGGCATGGTAAGATTTACCTGAATAGAGTTGCCTAGTAGTTTGGCAAGCTCGTTATTTGGTTTATTATTAAAAAAACAATTTACATTAGTGATTTTATGGATTGAATCCATAGTTAGTGCAGTTTCTAATGATTCTTCGGCCTTCATTTCAACAGGAAAATCAGGCATTCCATGAATGCGCATGGGTTTCATATTCACTTTTTGTTTAAAGGACTCCAAGCCCACAAAATTGCCGGCTACCGGAAACCTTGGTATGGCGAAAGGATGAGTTGCACTACCCCAAACACCGGAATTCTGTGCAAAAGCCAGCGTATATCCTCTACCCTTGAGCACATCTGCCATTTGCTTATCAAACTCACCATACGGATAGGCATATACTTTGGGAACAAAACCCAGACTATCTTTAAAAAGCTGCTCCGAAATGTCTAGGTCTGCCGTAAAAGTCTTAACCCGTTGCCCCTTGGCAACATTTAAAAAAAAGGTATGCTTGTGCGAGTGCGAGCCTATTTCCACGCCCTCTTTAACCAGCTCTCTCAACTGAGCCCAGGTCAGATAATCTCCCCAGCCCACACTTTCGGTGTTAACGAACAAGGTGGCCTTGCAGTTATATTTTTTCAACAAAGGCCAACCATGGGTGTAAAACGAGTTTAATCCATCATCAACAGTTATGAATATATTCTTTTGTTCTCCTTCCGGACTCCGATATAAATCAGAAACCGTGTGGGTTATAAAACCATTTTGGGTGAGATATTTAAGTTGCTCTTCAAACTTATCTAAGGGTGTGTTAGTGCTGGGATAACGACCATCGCCAAAGCGGTGATACACCAAGCCCACCGCAGAAAAATCTTTGGGCAATATCGCTTGTAGAAATTCGGATTCTGTGTTATCCCCAGCATTTTTATTTGTTCCAGCATTGCAGGATGCTGTACTAAACAATAAAATAACAAAAAGCCATTTACTGGAGTAATCTCTGCCACACTTTATCCTTCTTACTAATTTTTGCCAATGTATAATCATCATAACTATGTAAATCGTTAAACTCAATAACATTGCGCAAAGAACGAACATACTCGTATCGCATTTCTGAATAACGGCTCAAATGCCATATTAACCTATATGGATTATCTGAGTACAAACGTGCTTCGCGAAACTCTTTATAAGCGTTGGCTTTGGCAATGGTGAGATAATAATCATAAATAGATTCGAAAAGCGAATCATATTTTCTCAAATAAACGTTGGTATCGCCTCGCGATCCGCCTGCTTTTATACGCTTTTCGTTTGAGTTATAGGACCAGATACCAAATATATTGTTGGCCTCTCTAAAAAACCGCGAAGTTCCCCAGCCGCTTTCGATGGCCGCCTGTGCCAGCACAATAGATACCGGATGAGGATGCAAGCGTTGGAGCACATCACTCACTCTATTTGTTTTAAACAACTTTTTCATTTCATCCAGATACATAGAATCCTGCACAGAAGCCTTACCAGAGCGAATACGAGCATTAATTTCTAATACCTTATAACGCTGTTGTATTATCTTTTCGCGAGCCATTAAAACCGAAGGGATCATCATATCAATAAACTTTTGCATCCGTTCTTTGTAATCCATATCTGCTAAATTGGGAGCCTTTTGATAAAGCACAGGTATAACCACACTATCTTGCACCGCAACAATAGAATCTACACTGGCACTGTTACAAACCTGAATAAACACCGTGCGATCTTTTGACTTTAAATTAGGCTGCATCAAATTAATAGCCATAGCAACGGCAAATACGATCAGAATGGCCAGCAGCGTTCGCCGCGACAAGAAATCAGTAAACTCTTGAAATGTATCTTTTATCATCATCAAAATTTTTATTACGTATCATAAATCTATTCGTAACGAAGTGATTCTATGGGGTCGAGCTTAGCGGCTTTAAGCGCTGGCATCAAGCCTGACAGGAGCCCTACCAGAAAGCAAAGAACGATACTTATCGCTATCCAATCCCATGGCACTACAAAGCCCGATTTTAAAACCATCGACAGTATGTTGCCCACCAAAATACCCGATATTACGCCACAGGCTCCACCTATCAGACCTATCATTACCGACTCCAATAAAAATTGATCGCGTATAGCCTTGCGCGTTGCCCCGGTTGCCTTGCGGATACCTATCTCACGTGTTCGTTCGGCTACGGCTACCAGCATAATATTCATTAAACCTATGGCTGCTCCAAACAGAGTTATAAAACCAATGGCATTGGCAATAAGTGTTACGCTGGACAAATTCTCTATCAACATTTTTGAGAGATTGTCGCTTTTTACAATGTTAAAATTATTCTCGTCGCTTGCCCTTAAACGACGCACCAACCTAAATGTTCCCGTAGCTTCGCTCACCGCGGCTTCTACCTGCGAAGCATCATTGGCCATCACCTCAATTTTATACGACATATTGGGCCGGCTAAAGTACTGACGCACATTACTCACTGGAAGCAACAGTATATTGTCGCTCTGCCCTCCAAAACCCGATCCTTTCTCCTCCAAAACACCTATCACCTTATATTTACCCGAGGCCAACGAAATCACTTCATCAATCGCTTTTTGTTTCGTAGGAAACAGTTTTTTATACAATGCCGAGCCAATAATAGCCACCTGTTTACCGTCTTTAATATCGTTTATGGAAAAGTTTCGGCCTGTTTTAAGCTTATGACCGCTCGATGCTATAAAATCTTCATCTACCCCATACACGCTCACATTAGGATTGGATTTTACCGATGCATATTTAATCGTGGCCGCGCCCGATGCTTGATGCGATATTGTTACGATTGCCGGAAAACCGTATTTCTTCTTGAACTCTTGTGCCTCTTTGTAAGATATATAACCAAAATCCTTCGTCTTGCTGCGCTCTTTCCCAATTTGTATATCTTGTCCGCGATTTTCGATGGTAAAAGAATTGGCACCCATACCTGTAAAATTGGAAGATATAGCCGATTCAATGGATTGAACCGCGGTTATAATTCCAATGAGTGCAGTTATTCCAATGGTAATGATGGCGATAGTTAATATGGTGCGTAGCTTATTTGACCAGATAGCTCCGCCGGCAACATAGATGTTTTCAATAAAGAGTTTTGAAATCATAAAACGTTTAAATTAAAAAAATAAAGATAAGCAATTTGTTTGTTACAACTTACATTAAGCAAAATCCAGTTTATTTCTAATTTTTACTAATTTTGTTGGTCTTTAAATAAAAAGATAGTTAAAGCCGCAACATGTTATTATTATAACTTACCGCTTTTTACTTTTAACTATCTTGCTCAAGATGTAAATAAACTAAAATAATTAAATAATTATGGCATTCGACATTGAAATGATTAAGAAGGTGTATGCTCAAATGGGAGCTAAAGTCGATAAAGCACGTTCTGTCCTTAATAAACCCTTAACCCTTACCGAAAAAATTCTTTATACCCATTTAGATGAGAGCGCAAGCGAAGCTTTTGTAAGGGGTGAATCATACGTAAACTTTGCTCCCGACAGGGTAGCCATGCAGGATGCCACAGCACAAATGGCCTTGCTACAGTTTATGCAAGCCGGCAAAAGCACAGTGGCAGTGCCTTCTACCGTACATGCCGACCACCTGATACAAGCAAAAGTAGAAGCGGTAAAAGATTTAGCCACGGCAAAAACAACCAACAAAGAAGTCTATGACTTTTTAAGCTCCGTTACCAGCAAATACGGAATAGGCTTTTGGAAGCCAGGTGCTGGCATCATCCATCAGGTTGTGCTTGAAAATTATGCTTTCCCCGGTGGAATGATGATAGGTACCGACTCGCACACCGTTAATGCCGGAGGATTAGGAATGATTGCCATTGGCGTGGGAGGTGCAGATGCGGTTGACGTGATGGCAGGAATGCCTTGGGAACTCAAGTTCCCCAAGCTGATAGGCGTTAAACTAACTGGAAAATTAAACGGATGGACAGCACCCAAAGATATTATTCTTAAAGTAGCCGGTATCCTTACCGTTAAAGGCGGAACAGGTTGTATTGTAGAATATTTTGGCGAAGGTGCCAAATCGCTTTCGTGCACAGGTAAAGGTACTATTTGTAACATGGGTGCGGAAATTGGTGCTACCACATCCACCTTTGGATACGACTTTTCGATGGAACGTTACCTGCGGGCTACCAACCGACACGATGTAGCTGATGCCGCCAACGAGGTAAAGAATTTGCTTACCGCAGATCAAGAGGTATATGAGCAGCCCGAAAAATATTTTGACCAGGTAATAGAAATTGACCTGAACACATTAGAACCCCATCTGAACGGACCTTTTACCCCCGACAAAGCCACTCCTATCAGCCAAATGCGCGAGGAGGCCAAGAAAAACGGATGGCCAACAAAAATAGAGGTCGGATTAATTGGTTCATGTACCAACTCCTCTTACGAAGATATTTCGAGAGCTGCCTCGGTGGCTGAGGATGCAGTGAGAAAGGGATTGAAAGCCAAGGCCGAATTTTCTATTACGCCAGGCAGTGAGCAAGTACGTTACACCATAGACCGTGACGGCATGGTAGATACATTTAAAAAAATTGACGGTATTGTGTTTGCCAATGCCTGTGGGCCATGCATTGGTATGTGGGCGCGCATGGGTGCCGAAAAACAAGAAAAGAACACCATCGTGCATTCCTTTAACCGCAACTTTGCCAAACGCGCCGATGGTAATCCCAACACCTATGCCTTTGTGGGTTCGCCCGAGTTGGTTACTGCCTTAGCCATAGCTGGAGATTTGGGTTTTAACCCACTTAGAGATAAACTAACGAACAGCAAAGGAGAGCAAGTTGCCCTTTCTGCCCCCCATGGAGATGAACTGCCCCCAAAAGGTTTTGATGTGGAAGATCCGGGTTATCAAGCCCCTGCAAAAGATCCTTCAGGAATAAATATTATTGTTTCGCCACAAAGCGACAGGCTCCAGCTACTGGCTCCCTTTGAGCCTTGGGACGGAGAAAACATTGTGGGTGCCAAGCTATTGATTAAAGCAGAAGGAAAATGTACCACCGACCATATTTCGATGGCTGGCCCATGGCTAAAATATAGGGGGCATTTAGATAACATTTCTAATAACATGCTGATTGGCGCCATAAACAAATTTAATGGCGAAACCAACAAAGTTAAATCCCAACTTACAGGTATTTATGGCGAAGTGCCAGCAACCCAAAGAGCCTATAAAGTGCTTGGCCTGCCAACAGTTGTGGTTGGCGATCATAACTACGGCGAAGGATCCTCGCGCGAACATGCTGCCATGGAACCAAGGCATTTGGGTGTAAAAGTAGTTTTGGTAAAGAGCTTTGCCCGTATTCACGAAACAAATCTTAAAAAGCAGGGCATGCTGGGAATTACCTTTGCAAACGAAGCGGATTACGATAAGATACAGGAAGACGACACCTTTAACTTTATTGATTTAAAGGATTTTGCACCGGGTAAACAAATAACTATTGAATTGGTGCACGCATCAGGTATACCCGAAGTAATAAAAGCCAACCACACCTACAATCAACAACAGATTGAGTGGTTTAAAAACGGTAGTGCTTTGAATTTGATAAAAATACAGAACGTATAATTTGAATTCACTAAATATAAAAAACGCAATCCTCATTGGGTTGCGTTTTTTAACTTTTGCAAGATTACCACGCCGCTCAACATTTTTAACTTTTTTACGTTTGTAGTATATGAAACCGGCATGGCCGGAGCAAATAATTAGGTCACATAACCTGTCCCGCATTAGCGGGAGGAGGATGATTGAAGTTTGCACTGGTTATCAAGGTAAGGCTAAATTTTAAACAGATGAAAAATACCGTAGCAAATATCGACATACTTAACACTTGGTTTAAAAAACACCCTAAGGTGCTTATAGCCTTGTCGGGTGGGGTTGATTCGTGCTTAACTGCCTTTATGGCTCGTAGGCAACTTGGTAAGGAAAACGCCATAGCTGTAATTAGCAACTCGGCTAGCTTAAAAAATAAGGATTTATTGGATGCCCGTGAGTTTGCTGGTAGATACGATATTCAATTACTCGAAATTGATGCCAACGAAATTAACGATAGCAACTACAGCGCCAATCCGGTTAACCGTTGCTATTTTTGCAAAACCAACCTTTATCAATCTATTCAGGAATTGGTACGCAATGAATACCCTGATTTTGTAGTGGTAAATGGCAACAATTTTGACGATTTGGGCGATTACCGTCCGGGCATGCAGGCGGCGGATGAGTTTAAGATTTACAGCCCCTTACTGGAGTGTAAGATAAACAAGGAAGGTATACGGCAAATGAGCAAGCATTTTGATTTGAGCGTTTGGGACAAGCCAGCCAGCCCTTGTTTGAGCAGTCGTTTTCCATATGGCGAGGCTATTACTATCGACAAACTTTTGATGGTAGAAAAAGCCGAGGATTACCTCAATACCAAAGGTTTTGGCGAGGTAAGAGTAAGATATAAAAACGGTGCAGCCAGTATAGAAGTGCCGAACAAGGAAATCACAGCATTAAAATCTATTTTTAGTACGGAGTTCGAAAGTAAATTTTCAGATTTTGGTTTTAAGGGTGCCGAGATTGACGAGGAAGGTCTGGTTTCGGGAAAGCTAAATCGTACCATATCCACAAAGTAAAAATTCTGGATAACACATCCATAACAGCATCTGATTGAGTAATATACTATTTGAATCAGTGATGAAAATGCGGATTTTTTAGAAGCAAGCAAAAATCATTTCTAAAATTCCCTAATTATTACTACTTTTGTGCCGGAATAGGCAATGAATACTCTTTGCAAGTTATATTCGGTTCAATCATACTCACCTTCAGGCGCTTGTTTGTCCAATGTATTTACCGTATTTGTTACCTCTTTATTAAATAGTAGTTACCATTAAAAATATATGAATGGGGAGATCTCAAGAAACCTTTGGCAAAAAAGACAAAGAACAAAAACGAATGAAAAAGCGTCAGGACAAGGCGAAACGTAAAGACGTGCGAAAATCATCTACTTCGGATGGAAGTTTAGATTCGATGATCGCTTATGTGGACGAAAACGGACATATAGTTGATACACCACCTGATGTAACCAAAAAGATTAAGGTTAAAGCAGAGAACATCGAAATTTCGGTTCCTAAAAAAGAAGATATAGAAGAACCTATCCGCACTGGTCGTGTTGAGTTTTTTAACGATGACAAAGGATATGGATTTATCAAAGATTTAGATACCCAAGAGAAATTCTTTGTGCATGTTCATGGTTTGCTGGATAAAATAGTTGAAGGCAACAAAGTAAATTTTGAACTTGAAAGAGGACTCAAAGGCATGAATGCAGTGCGTGTTAAAAAAATATAGTAGCACCCTACAAGCTAACAGATTAGGCTATTACTTTAAAACAACACACATCCAATTTTAACAATCATCCGCTTTACGATAAAAACACAAAAGGTGCAATATACATTGTACCTTTTGTGTTTTTTATTATTCCGAATTCTTTAATCAAACGGCTTTTCGTGTATTCCCTTCGCTTGAATTTTGCAATGCATTCCGAAGCGCTTTTTTGGTTAATGCGCCCACACATTTAACTTGCAGGTGCGTTGGAATTTCGCCATAAATATCAAGAAAAGCCTCTACCGTAACAGGTGATGAAAACACAAGCCCTTGAAAGCGTGTTAAATTTTGCTTGATGATGGCTTTGTTTTTTACAACAGCATACACTTGGAGCGATTCCACGTTGTTACCCAAAGCGTACAAACCTTTTTGAAGCACTTTTGAAGATTGGTTTGAGCAAGGTACAATAATATTTTCGCCACTAACTTGCTCCGCAGCATAAACATCCATCATACCTTCTACCGACTCCTTTTCTGATAAGGGCGGCACTACCAAACCAATCGCCCTTAGTGCTTTTGACGTTGTTTTACCAATAGAATCAATACGAATTCCGTACAAATTGCGCACATCCATACCGAGTTCGCACAACTTGGCAAAAAAATGATCAACGGCATATCTGTTGGTAAATATTATTCTTTGATACGATGACAAATTTTCCAAAACAGCTTTAACGTCTTGATCCAAAACGGAAGCTTCTATGGAAATTAAAGGTGTATGCACCAAGTGTCCACGCAATTTAACCTCATCAATTGATGCCCCTGTATAAAGCCATTTTTTATCTGTGGATGCATAATGGCCGGCAGTTTTGCCTACAATGATAATAGAAGGTGAAGGCAAGCCTGAGCCGTTTTGCATTAAATCTTCTAAAGTACCACGATATATCTGCTGGTTGGGATTACTCACATTATACACTACCCCTACAGGCGTAATATCGGGCCAGCCTTGGGCAATAATTTCTTTGGCCAACTCCTTTTGATTGGATGCGCCCATATAAAACACCAAAGTATCTGCCTGGGGTATCCTTAACTTATGTATATCGTGCCCCGAAAGCAAAGCAACAGAAGAGGACAAAGAACGATCGGTAAAAGGTATAACGGCATGTGCCGCGGCTGCAAAAGCACTGGAAATCCCGGGAATGATGGTGGTTTGAATCAAACGACTTTGCAAATAATGATATTCCTCGGCACCGCGGCCAAATATTAACGGATCGCCGCCTTTTATCCTAAGCACATTCTTTCCCTTGAGTGCCTCGCGGTACATCAGTTCGTTAATAACTTCCTGGTCGAATTTATGCTGACCTTTACGTTTTCCTACATATTTTTTTTCGGCACTAAAACGCTGCAAATATTCTTCGTTTACCAAATCATCATAAAAAATAACATCGCAGGTTTCCAGTTGATGTGCCGCTTTTTTTGTTATCAGCTCATGATCGCCGGGACCAAAACCTGCCAAGGCTACCTTGCCCCATTTAGTTCTAACATCCAAGGGACTTAACCCATTAAACAAATCGGTTCTTTCACGTTTGCCAATAATAGCTAAATACCCATTGAGTGGGTGAATATTTCCTTTTTTAAAAATGGTATTTTTATCAGGCGAATGCAGTTTATCGCACAAAGCCAAGACCTCTAATTGAGCATTTAACGGATACGGCAATTCATCTGCCGGCCAAACAAAAGCATCGGCCTTGTCTGAAAAAACGGACTGCTCCATAGCATCAAACAATGAATCTTGCTCCTCATCTAAGGCTAAAATCCTTATCTGCTTATTATTCGCATAAACCTCAAACATCACATTATCCGCAGTTTGATATATTTCATCCAAAGCAATTAAGCTTTGATGCTTCTCCTGAATTATTATCCTGATATCTGCCATTGTATGTATAATAATCAATGTGAATACTTATTTATGGAATGCTGGTATATTTTGCCAATACCAGTTTGGTTTTTCAAAAAAGAATAATGCTCTGACCAATCAATTTTGCTCGTTTTATTTTTTACTTCTTTTGCGAAAAAATAAAAGGATCAGCCTCCAAAAAAACTTTGATTTTATCTCGCAATGCAATGGAGGCACTCAAATTTTCACCATTAGAACCCACTGAAACGGTCATGTTATCCTGTTTATAAATAGCCGGAGAAACAAAATCACTGTACTTCCTATCGTCGGCCACACTAACCAAACAACGGTAGTTTTTGCCATCGATCTGTATTTGGTGATTTAGTTGATGGTTATCCGTGGCGGCGTAAACCAACAGGTGACTCTGGAGATCCGTTGCCCTGTATTCACGCTCTATACAAACAACACCATCTATCTGCCTTAATTCCTCCACTATTTCAGGTGCAATAATTTTAAAACTATGCGTAAACCTTTTAAGCAGAAGAACCTTGCTGAGTGCCAACTTACCGCCTCCAACTATTAAAATTTGTTCGTCCTCAACACTTATTGATATGGGTAAAAAATTCATGATAGAGTCACTTTAAATATAATACTCGGGACGTTTTATTTCTTCCTTACCATACTTAACCCTGTTCCAAGTTCTTTCGTGAAAATAATACAATATCATTTTTGTAAAAACCTCTACCCCACTGATAGAAAGTGCCAAAGCAATTTTTCCCGTGATTAAATAAGATATTATAAATGTGTCGATTGTACCTGTCAGTCTCCATGAGATTGTTTTCAACAATGTTCTATAGCGTTTTTCTTTCATTGGGATTTCTGTAATTTAAACGATGCTATTAATCTATGTATTGTATTTCGCGCTGTGGTTCTACAATGCCCACCCTCACCACAAAATCGCCAAAGCGCTCACCTTGTTTTCTTTCTTTCGCGTAGCGGGGTAGCAAAACTTTTAGCTCGCTTAAAATCTCATGTTCTGATAAGGTTTGCTTATAAAGTGTATTCAATCTTTCACCCGCAAATCCGGCACCCAGATACATATTATATTTACCCAAAGAACGACCCACAAAGCCTATCTCACCTAAATAGGGACGACCGCAACCATTGGGGCAACCCGTCATACGTATTAGTATATCGTCATTGGTAAGTTTGCTTTGAGCCAATATCTCATCAATTTTATCTATTAGCGAGGGCAAATAACGTTCGGCTTCGGCAAAGGCCAGACTACAAGTATTGAGTGCCACACAGGCAATGGCATTTTTACGTGCGCCACTTAGGTTGGCTTTGGGCCAAATATTATATTCTTTGAGTAAGGCGGAAATTTCATTTTTATCTTTATCGGCAATTTCACCTAATACCAAACCCTGATTTCCTGTAAGCCTGAAATCACATTTATTGAGGTCGGCAATTTTGCGCAGCCCAGTTTTTAAAAGATAGCCCTCTTCATCTTTAACTCGTCCATGTTCGATAAAAAGACCCAAAAACCATTTTCCACTTTGTGCTTTTTGCCATCCAAAAACATCGCCATTGGTTTCTAACTTAAATTCCTTTGGTTTATCCAAAACAAAACCCAATCGTTGCTCCAGTAATGTTTTAAATTCTTTTGGTCCCAACCTGTCTATTGTATATTTTAAACGAGACATGCGTCGGTTTTCGCGATTGCCATAATCTCTTTGCAGCTTAACCACTTCCTCAATTACAGCTATTGTTTTATCGTAAGGCACATACCCAATAATATCGCCTAATCTGGGATAGGTTCCCTGCTCTGTAAATGTCATACCCAATCCGCCACCAATGCTAAGATTAAAACCCTCTATCTTATCATCTTTGCCTATAGCGATTAAACCTAAATCGTTGGAAAAAACATCAATATCATTATAAGGAGGTATTGCAATGGCAATTTTAAATTTACGTGGCAAATAGGTTTTACCATAAATAGGTTCCTCGTCTTCCTGACTGCTTACCAGTAGCTTTTGATCCAACCATATTTCGTGGTAAGCGGTTGTTTTAGGTAATAAATGGTCGCTAATTTCCTTTGATAATTGATAGGCAGCCGGAACCAATGGCGACAAGCCTTCGTTGGTTGTACACATCACATTGCGGTTCACGTCGCCGCAGGCAGCAATAGAATCCAAAAGCGACTCATTCATTTTCTGCATGGTTTCCTTGAGTTTGCGTTTGATAACACCATGAAACTGAAATGCTTGCCTTGTGGTTAACTTTAAGGTATTGCTGGCATGTGTTTTGGCCAGCTCGTCAAATAGGGACCATTGTGTTGCCGTGGCCACTCCGCCCGGAATCCTTACCCTAATCATGAAGCTATACAAAGGCTCCAGTTTCTTATGCTTACGCTCTACCTCCAAATCTCTATCGGTTTGTTGGTAACTTCCATGAAACTTGATTAATTGCGTATCGTCCTGTGCAATAGCACCGGTTGCCAAATCGTTAAGGCCTTGTTCTATAGTACCCCTTAGAAAATTACTTTTGGTCTTAATTCCTTCCACCTCGGATGGGTTCCAGGTTGGGAATACTTCCCTGTTATTAGTATCTGCCATTATTTTTAGTTTTTTAGTATACATCTTCCTGAAAACGCCCTGTTGCTTTTAAATTTTTAAAATACGCTTGCGCTTGCTCTTCAGAGAGATTACCATATTTTTTTATCAGTTGTAACAATGTATCCTTTACATCTTTAGCCATTCGCTTCATATCTCCGCATACATAAAAATGAGCACCTTCGTTCAACCAGTTGTAGAGTTCTTCTCCGTTTTCAAGCATTCTATCCTGAACATACACCTTTTGGCTTTGGTCGCGCGAAAAAGCGACATCCAGTCTATCCACAAGTCCATCCTTACGGTAGGCAAGCAATTCCGTTTGATACAAAAAATCTGTTTCGAAATGTTGATCGCCAAAGAAAAGCCAATTTTTACCTTCTGCCTCTACAGCATCCCGCTCCTGAAGGAACGAACGAAATGGTGCAATACCTGTTCCGGGGCCAACCATTACTATGCGTACATTATTATTGGTAGGGAGTTTAAAACTCACATTACTTTTAACCCTTACCATTAGCATGTCGCCAATGTTTATCGTATCGGCCAAATAACCCGAACAAACCCCATGGTGCTCCCTACTATTACGCTGGTAACGAACGGCACCAACGGTAATATGTACCTCATCGGGGTTATAGGCATAACTTGAAGATATAGAATACAGGCGCGTGGGTAATTTTCGTAACAGAGCCACTAAAGCATTTGCATCCAACAGAGCCGGGAAATCGCTTATCACGTCCAGAAAATCAGCCCCATATAAATACGTTTGTAGTTTTGGATCGTCTGCTATCAGTTCGTCCAGCTTCTTGTTAGCGGCTATTTCTGCATACTTTTTAATCACAGGATTGGTAACCACCGTTAATTCAAATTTAGAAATCAATGCCTCCTTTACGGTCATAGCCGTATCACCCATGGTTACACTGCTATTTTCGTCGATATTGAGCTTAGCCAAAACCTCCCCTACTAATTCCGGACTATTTTTGGCTATTACTTCGAGTGCATCGCCGGGGAGATATTGCAACCCACTTCCCTCAATATCTAATTCGATATGATAGGTTTCTTTGGCTGAACCGGTGCCATTCAAAAGTATTTTCTCTAACACCTCTGCTTCAACCCATTGATCGGTAGTTACGGCCGAAGGCTCTAACGAAGTCTGCACATCTGCTTTGCCATTACCTTTAACTCCGACAAACTTAGCCACTAAATTAGGTAGGATATCTGCAATGCTATCTTTATAATCAACATCCAGTTCTATCATTTCATGAACAGGCTTTGCACCCAGCCTGCTCAGTTGTTGATAAATATCTTTACCCGTTTGGCAGAACTTAACATAACTACTATCACCCAGGCCGATAACTGCAAAATTTAATTGTTCGGATTTAGGTGCTTTTTTACCAAATATATAGGCATAAAACTCCTCTGCCGAAACCGGCGGATCACCTTCGCCATGGGTAGAAACGATAACGAGCAAATTTGTTTCCTCTTTGAGTTTTCGCACTTTATATTCTTGCAAACTCGTTAATTCCACTTCAATTCCATAGCCTTTAGCCAAATCCCGGGTCTGTTCTGCCAAAATTTTCGAATTGCCGGTATGGGTTCCGTACAAAATAGTGAGATTTATTGCCGTAAGCTCTGCCACTTCCGGCTGAACGGTTCCATTTAGAGGAATATCTTCCAATAAACTACCGGATCCGTTTAATCCGGCCAAATAGCCCGACATCCATAGTCGCTGATTGGCGGTTAATGAAGCATACAGCTTTTTTGCTCCTATTATTTGTTCCTCTGTGAATACACTGTTTAATCCTTGAATCATATACTAAAATATTGACATAACAATTACCTTTTAACTTACCGAGCATAAGTTACTATCTAAAAACACGATGATATAATGAAATACTTGTGGGAGCTTACCTTACTGCCAATAATTATAATTCGAAGCTACTCAGGTATCTTTCTCCTGTATCCGGTAATAAAACTACAATACGTTTGCCCGCATATTCAGGGCGTTTTGATATTTCATTGGCAGCCCATAGCGCAGCACCCGAGGAATATCCACATAACAAACCGTCTTCGGTGGCAGCCCTATTTGC
This sequence comes from Saccharicrinis sp., assembly GCA_024635585.1. Taxonomy (GTDB): domain Bacteria; phylum Bacteroidota; class Bacteroidia; order Bacteroidales; family Marinilabiliaceae; genus Saccharicrinis. The sequence continues at coordinate 27,554 of JAGXIP010000227.1, forward strand.
TGTGTTCACAGCGTCCTCATTGCTTACCAGTACAATCTCGTCGATAACCTGGGGATTTAAATTAGGAGGGACAAATCCGGCACCTATACCCTGAATTTTGTGAGACCCAGCTTTTCCGCCGGATAAAACAGGTGAATCCAGAGGTTCCACAGCAATAATTTTAATGTTTGGATTTTTTGATTTTAACTCCTCGCCTACTCCGGTAATAGTTCCGCCTGTACCTACACCGGCCACAAAAACATCCACATTGCCATCGGTATCATTCCATATTTCCTGTGCTGTGGTGCATCGGTGTATGGACGGATTGGCCGGGTTGTTAAATTGCTGAGGTATAAATGCCTTCCCGTATTCGTCGGCTATGCCTTGAGCTTGCGAAATAGCCCCTTTCATACCCAGTGCAGCGGGCGTAAGTACCAACTCGGCTCCAAATTTCTTTAAAAGCTTACGCCGCTCAATGCTCATACTCTCGGGCATGGTTAAAATCAGGCGATATCCTTTTACCGCAGCCACAAATGCCAACCCTACTCCTGTATTTCCACTGGTAGGCTCTACAATTATGCTATCTTTATCCAACTTACCGCTGCGTTCCGCATCTTCAATCATAGACAAAGCTATACGATCTTTTACAGAACCTGCAGGATTAAAATACTCGAGCTTCGCAACTATTTGTGCACCGCCGTCATTTAAACGGTTAATTTGCACCAAAGGTGTTTTTCCTATTAATTCAATTATACTATTGGCTATCTTACTCATGATCTATAATTTTTGTGTGCGAAAAATTATCTATTTATGAGTACAAACTTATAGTATGCTATTTTATGGTGCAATAGCATCGAAACACATTAACCCATCAATTTTGTATGCTTTTGTTATTTGTTTAAGCAATAAAAGGCATTAAAATCCTCAATATATGCACAATAACTGATTTTATCTTATGCCAATTTAAATCATACTATAATTATATATATTTGTTCAGTCTATTAAATGCATAAACATCCTAATTGCAGTCCTAGGTTTTACTAGCCATTATATCACAGAGAGCATAGTTATTTTAAGAAGAAATCCGAACACAAAACATATAGCCCATGCCTATTACACACGCAATAACATTCAGCAGGATACTGGAAGATAAGTAAGAAGAGATTTTTGGCACTAAATAAGATGTCCCATACCCATACAATTAATACACATTTTTAACGCCATTAAAGTTCTCGCGAAATTCGGATGGTGTGCAATTTTGGCGTTTTTTAAAAGCACGGTTAAAATTAGAAATATTGTTAAAACCACACTCAAAACATATTTCCGAAACACTTTTATTTGATTCAATTAAATCGCGGGTGGCATGACCCAGCCTTACTTCATTTACAAACTCCACGAAGGTTTTGCCGGTCCTTTTCTTTATCAACCTACTAAAGGATACAACGGGCATGTTAATCAAGGCGGCGACATCATTAATTCGCAGCTCATCCTTAAAATTTTTTTTGATGAAATTATAAACCGTCTCGATTCTTTTACTATTATGGAAATTGTCTTTAACATCAACAGATAAGGTGGTTAGTAATTTTTGATCTCTGGAAATTGCTAAATCATACAATAAGGATTGAAACGCCAAGAAATTATCAAAACCGCTCTTTTTGCTCAACTCAAATATTTTAGACTCCAGAATACGCGTAGTTTCCTGCGAAAAAAGAATTCCTTGCTCGGCATTTTTAAATAACTTTTTAATTGGGCTAAGAATATTTTTATTTAGAGTTGATTCCGTAAACAGTTCTTTAGGGAATTGGATGGTTATTTCATGTAATACCTGCGATTGATCGTATTTATTATTTTCCCAACCGTGATAAATATTAGAACCCACCATCACAAGCTCCCTATCACCAATTTCGCCTACATGATCACCTACTACCCTTTTTGCACCAGCTGCATTATAGATGTAATTAATTTCAAATTCCGGATGAAAATGAATCGGATAGTTAAAAGTATTTCTTTCCCTATCCATAACCAAGAAACAGTCATTTTCAGTTAAAGGCGTAATTTCTCTATGAATTTTACCCATTTTTTATTTCAAAGCTACAACTTTTTGTAAATAAAAAACAAATAAGTGATAAATTAATATTGGCACGAATAGTAAATTTAACACTAACCGATATTCGCCAAATTTAAAACTATTAATTTTAGCCAAGATACAATTACATTATAAACATCTATATATAAAGGTTTAACAAATTAATCACTACATTCCCACCCCCAACTGACTCCACACCATTTTCTTATTTAACGATAAAGCCGATACAAAAAAAGCACACAACCATGATTAAATAGTATGCAATTTTGATATAATGATATTTGCTACCCACCTCCAACCTACTTAGATTTACCAACACCACAATTGGCTAAATACATCCCAAACAATCCCCAAAAAACGGGGGAAGTTATGAGCCTTTAACAATTAAAATATGAACAAAAAAGCATCTATCTTTTTAATCAATTTTTTCCTGTTTACATTTTTTCTCCAGGCGCAATTGCCAGTTAATCCTAAAGCAAGCACCGAGGCTAAGGCTTTACTTGAATATATCTACAGCATTTCAGGCAAACAAACCCTAACGGGTCAGCATGCAGCACCCCTCATGAATTCTGTACCTTTATCCGTAGTCCATCGAAACACCCAAAACTATCCAGCAGTTTTCGGACAGGACTTTGGCTTTAGCTATCCGGGATATTGGGATGGCGCAAACTTTCGCCAGCGCGTTGTGGATGAAGCTATTATTCGCCACGAGCAAGGTTTCATCATCACTTTAATGTGGCATGCGGTTGTCCCCACGCTGGACGAACCAGTTACATTTAAGCCAGGTATTCTCACCCAAGGAAGCAGCAACCATCTTACCGAAGAACAATGGCAGGAATTAATAACCGAAGGCACACACCTGAACGAAAGGTGGAAATCGCAAGTTGACGTAATAGCCTGGTTTTTGAAGCAACTGCAATATGCCAACATACCTGTGCTCTGGCGACCATATCACGAAATGAACGGCGGCTGGTTTTGGTGGGGCAAACGCGAGGGCAAAAATGGATATGAGGCACTATGGAAAATGCTATATCGCAGATTCACTGATTTTCATGGCTTAAATAACCTTATTTGGGTGTACAACACCAACGAAGTCAAAGAAGGAATCAATCCGCATGCAGCACATTATCCAGGTAATGATTTTGTGGATATAATTGCTACCGATGTTTATACCGAAGGGTTTAACCAAATAAATTACGATACCATCCTTGAACTTGCAGGTGATAAACCCGTGGCACTTGGCGAGGTGGGACAAATTCCCAGCACAGATATCATTCGCTCACAACCACGCTGGTGCTGGTTTATGCGATGGGCAATGCCCGATGACTCTGCAAGCGACAAAAACCTGCTAGAAGTATACCGAAGTGAAACTACCATCAAATTGAAAAATTTGCCCTGGGTAAAAACAATTAACCCTCGGGTGCATTACCCTGCGATAAAAGATTAAATGATTCATCACAATAAAAAATACAGTAAAAATAGAGTGTATGAGTAAGAGTGAAATATAGATTGCACGATAGTTTAAACTTAGATTATGAAATAATAGCATCAAACAATGATATTTATTTACATACCGTAATTTGATCAAATAGAATACAGCCTGCCAGTTTCACAAACTACCTAACACACATCTAAATAACTGTATATCATATATTTTAATTAAAACAAAACCTATTCACCCCAACCCACAACTCTTAATAAATGATAATTTTTATAAAATAATGACAATATCGTATCTGATTTTGATACAAAATCACTTGTAAAAGAATAATCGAGATGGTAGATTTGTATCAATATATTTAAAATGAAAATTGATTTTAATATTTAACTTTTATGAAAAAGAGTAATCTAATTTTTTTAGTCATTTCTTTTCTATTTTGCTCCTTTGGGGCTTATGGTCAGGAAACAACCGTATCTGGTAAGGTGCTTGATACGATGAACGATCCCATACCAGGTGTTAATGTTATAGAAAAAGGCACCCTGAATGGAACCGTAACCAATTTCGATGGTGATTTTTCACTTACGGTAAGTGATGCGAATGCCACCTTGGAATTTTCGTTTATTGGTTTTGTAACAAGCGAAGTAGCCTTAGCAGGTAAAAAAACCTTAACCGTGAACCTAAAGGACGAAATATTGGGTCTAGACGAAGTTGTGGTTGTTGGTTACGGCACCATGAAAAAGAGCGACCTTACAGGAGCTGTTGCCTCCATATCGAGTGATGTGCTCGAAAAAGCAGCAGGCAACAGACCCATGGAAGCCATTGCAGGTAGGGTTGCAGGTGTTAACATTACTAAAACTTCGGGCGAACCTGGTGCGGGTATCAAGGTAAGAATCCGTGGTGTGGGAAGTACCAACAACTCTGACCCACTGTATGTTATTGACGGAATTCCATCGGGAAGCGACATGGAGCATATAGCCCCCGAGGACATCGAAAGTATCGAAATTTTAAAAGATGCCTCCTCTACCGCCATCTATGGTAATAAAGGTGCAAATGGCGTTATCATTGTAACCACAAAATCCGGAAAAACAAATTCCAAACCTATTTTTTCGTTTAATACCTACTACGGTATAGGCGATATTGAAAGACCGGTTGATATGCTTAATGCCACCGAGCAAGCTACCTTAATTTTAGAAGCTGCTGGAAACGACAACATCTCCTTACCTTCAAATTTAGAATCCCGCATCGATCATGTACTGGCAAAT
>JAGXIP010000228.1 GCA_024635585.1 Saccharicrinis sp.
GGGGATTTTCAATGTTGACGAGATCAAAGTCTCTGCGTGTATAATAACCTTATTCCTCTCTTTTGTTCTTTCCTATTTATATGACTTAATTTAGGGTTTTTATTAAAATGCTAACTTAAGCCGTGTATAATTAATTGCGGTTTTGGGTATACTCTCGAACCGTTATTGCTTTTTTTTAAGTATCTTGTTATTCGAAAGGTAAGTGCATTTAACCGCTACTGCTCTTATACTGATCGTTACCACATTAGGTGAATTAATAAGACAAGAATGAATAGCCCAATAGTCAATTTTCTATCAAAATATATAGAGCTCACGAATGAAGAGATAAATATTCTTGCAAATCAAAACTTTATACAATCCTTTAAAAAAGGAACTATTCTATTATCAGAAGGTAAAATAGCTATTGAATGTTATTTTATTCTTAAGGGATGTGTAAGTAGTTATTATTTAATAGAAGGAAATGTTAAAGTAACCGGGTTTTATACCGAACAGCAGCCCATTACCCCTGTTAGTTACACCACAAAAAAACCTTCCAAGTATTACTTAGAATGTTTGGAAGATTGCATCATTTCAATAGGTACATCAGAAAGTAATGCAGAACTCTTAAGAAAAGTACCAAGACTAGCTTCGCTGGGTGCTACCATGTTCGAAGATCAATTAGCAAATGAGCGGATGAAGTATGATGATTTCATAAAACTATCTCCAGAAGAACGCTATCAAAACCTGCAAAAAACACGTCCTGATCTTCTGAATAGGATTCCACAGTATCTAATTGCCAGTTATTTGGGCATAAAGCCAGAATCACTAAGTCGAATTCGCAAACGTCTTAATAAATAATTAAGCGAATTACTTTTTTTTATTCTTTTTCCTCATAAATGGGCTTGTGTTTTGATTTCTTAACTCAAGTCAATGAAAAGGGTCTGTCTGTGTTATAACTTTGCTTTTAACATTTAACTTTTAGTATACATGAAAAAAAACAAGATTCAACCTGAAACCCTTCTGTCAACTTTATGGATTTTTGTATTGCTCAATATAATTTTTAGAGACCTACATCAATTCGTTAAATCGGGATTTATTGAAGAGATAATGACCGGATTCGTCAATGGCATCAAAATAACGGATGAACTCATGTTACTTGGCGGAATTTTAGCAGAAATACCGATTATGATGGTGCTTCTCTCCAGATTATTACCTGATAAAGCAAATAAATGGGCAAACATCATCGCTGGTATAATCACATTAGCAGTATTTGCAACAGGTATACCTTCGTTAGATATCGATGATACGTTTCATCTGGTTATTGAGGTTGCAGCCATTTTATGGATATTCCGAATTGCCTGGAAATTACCAACTCATAATAATAATACTGCAACTCATGCCTAATTTAAAAAAGATGAAAGCAGTTGTTTGCACAAAATATGGTCCACCAGAAGTTCTACAAATTCAAGAAGTAGAAAAACCTGTCCCAAAGGATAATGAAGTACTTGTGAAAGTTTATGCTAGCACGGTAAGTGCTGCTGATTATAGAGTGCGAGGCTTCAATTTTCCAGCAGCAATCAGGCTCCCCGTGCGTTTAATGGTGGGGTTTAGAAAGCCTAGAAAGTCTATTTTAGGGATGGAGCTTTCTGGTGAAATTGAATCTATTGGCAAAGATGTTAGGTCGTTTAAACAAGGAGATCAAGTGTTCGCGGCAAGTCTGCAAACATTTGGAGCTTATGCAGAATACATCTGTTTGCCTGAAGATGGCCCCATTGCCTTCAAGCCAACTAATATAACTTATGAAGAAGCTGCAGCCATACCTATTGGAGCTCGTACGGCATATCATCACCTTAAAACTATATCAAATGTCCAACCAGAACAAAAAGTTCTTATCTATGGAGCTTCTGGAAGTGTTGGGACCTATGCTGTACAACTGGCCAAACACTTTGGTGCAGAAGTAACCGCTGTATGTAGTACTGCTAATATAGAAATGGTTAAAGCCCTGGGGGCTGATACCGTGATTGATTATACCAAGCCGGAGTATACTGAGCAACTTGAATCATATGATATCATATTTGTAACCATAGATAAATGCCCATTTAGTACGTGTATAAAAGCCCTCAACAACAAGGGAACTTACTTAAATGTGGGTAGACCCTTAAAAAGCCTTCCCATGCTATGGACTTCCTTAAGTAGCAGTACAAAAGTTGTGGTGGGGACAAATTCACCAGAAACAGCCGAGGCTCTTAATACTTTGAAAAGTATGGTAGAAGAAGGACAACTTAAAGTGGTTATTGATAGAAGCTACCCTTTGGATCAGATCGTGGAAGCACATCAATATGCTGACCAAGGCCATAAAAAAGGGAATGTGGTAATTACTGTGAATTGATAATAACGTGTGGTAACACTGTATATAGGAAATATGGTGTTTTGTGGTTAACGAAAGTTCAGGCCTTTCTGCCGCCCTACTTACCATATACTCAACGTTGACAATAACTTGTAACAATATTTTATTTCAGTCATTGAGGTAGCAGACAATTATAACTAAATCAAAAAAATGAATACTAAAATATTAATGATATCAAGTTCAATATTCTTAGCGAGTATTGGAATCCTTCTTACTTTTTTACCTAATGAAATCATCTTTAGTCTTGGTTTAGCAACTACAACTGTATCTCTCCAATTAATGGGAGCCTTATATCTAGGGTTTGCGATGATAAATTGGATGGCAAAAGGAGCACCAATTGGAGGGATTTATAACAAACCAATAGCTATTGGAAACCTAATGCATTTTGGAGTTGGGGCAATTGCACTAGTTAAAATTGTTTCGAATATACACGCACATTCTGAAATTATTATTTCGCTCACCGTAGTGTATGTGATTTTTGCATCCCTTTTCGCCTATGTCTTTAGATTTAATCCGATAAAAACAGAAAAAATATTAACGAAAAATTAAACTGCATTAACAACTAATTAAAAAACACATTATGAAATACATTCTACTTACAGTTCTTTCTATATCGTTCTCTCTGAGTTCGTTGGCGCAAGTCTCTACGATCACACCACTAAACAATTCTTTTGATTCAGAATTAATCAAAAACGAGAATTACGAAATGACTTGGTTTATGGAAATGGACACCGCCAAAATAGAAATAGGAAAAATTAACACAGAGATAAAAAGAATTAACAATAACGTGTTAATAGTAACCTCTGTTAATATGAATCAAGCTCAAACAAAATGGGTGGACAGCACCATTGCTCGTATAAGTGACCTTAAACCCATTTACCATTCTTCCTATAATCAACAAAGAGATATGGTGCTTAATTTTAAAGAAAATGTAACAGGTTATTATTTCGACAAAAGAACGAATACCAAAAGCGAAATATCTGAGACTACCGTAGGTAGCTATTTCGATAGCAATATCTATCCGCAATTGATTAGGTGGCTGCCATTAAATAACGAATACCACAAAGCTATTTCTATTTTTGATTATAACCCAAGTGCTAAAACAGGAATAATAAAAGCATTTATTAAACATGTTGAAAAAGGTACCGTTCCTGAAAATGGTGATAGAGATGTATGGATAGTGAAAATGACTGATGATATTTCGGAAAATAAAGCGATCATGACATTTTATATTGATAGCAATACCCGGCAAATAATTAGGCAAGAAGTCGATATGGAGGGCCGAAAAATGATTATGGAGTTAACTAATTAATACGGACAGAACACTATTTGCGACAGCGTATAATTTATTGCTAGGCTTCAGCCTGCTCAGGAAAATCTTCGCGGATTTATTGCATTCCTACCGCCAGCTTCGGTTCGCATTTGCTAAATCTGGTATTAAAACACGTAACATTTATTCTTTAATGAAAAAACTACACACCAAAAACGAATTAAAAAATTTATTTCAAAAGGCAAAATGCCAGAAGCCGTTCTCACAACTTGGATGGGAATTTGGCAAAATAAGGACTTAAAACTATCATATAATGCTGATTTTACGATTCACGGTAGAAAATACTTTGATGGAGACAATGCCGAAGTCGAGACTTTTATATCGGTTAAAGAATAAAAATCAGTGAATAAAACCAACAGAGTAATATGGATAACATGAACTCAATGCGTGTTAGCCCATTGTTAGCAGCAAGCATTGAACGACACCAATGAAGATAGTATGAACATTGAATATAGTTTTGATAAACTACCAACAGCAGACCAAATCATTGAACTTTATGACAATGCGGGTTTGCCAAGACCAACTCACGACAAAGAGCGAATACAGAGAATGTTTGACAATTCAAATCTTATTGTAACAGCGTGGGACAAAAATTTATTGGTTGGAGTTTCCCGTTCTATAACGGATTGGGTTTGGGCTTGCTATCTTTCCGACCTTGCTATAAGAGACGAATATAAAAAAGAAGGAATTGGTAGACAACTAATAAGATTGACAAAAGAAAAAGTTGGCGACCAATCGATGGTTTTACTTTTATCTGTTCCAACAGCAATGGAATATTATCCAAAAGTTGGATTTAAAAAGCAAGAAAGCAGTTTTATAATTGACAGAGAAGAATGGAGAATAACCCAATAAATAAATTCAGAAAATGGTTTGACGAAGAAATGAACCTGACAACAGTCTCTATTCCAACTGCTTGTTGTTTATCAACTGTAGGAATTGACAATTACCCAAATGCAAGATTTGTTTCACTCAAAAAAATTGTAGAAAACAACTTTATTGTAACGGGAACTATCAGTTCAAGAAAAGGACTTGAAATCAACCAAACCAATAAAATTGCCTTAACATTTTGGTGGACAGAAACTGAAAGGCAAGTGAGAATACAAGGCAACGCAACCCAAATAAGCAATGAACTAGCCGACAAATTTTTTGCGGAACGAAACCGAGATAGTCAAATCATTTCAATCGTAAGTAATCAAGGACAAAAATTGAATAACATTGAAATACTAAACAAAAAATATAAAAACGTCGAAACGAAATTTAATAGTCAATATTTAACAAGACCCATAAATTGGGGTGGTTATTCAATAGAACCAATTAGAATTGAGTTTTTAGAGTTTAAACCAACTCGATTTCACTACAGAAAATTATACCAACTAACAAACGGACAATGGACAAAAACAGAATTACAACCTTGACCAAAAATATGCCTGCTGCTAACAGCACCTACCCAAAAGTGGCACTTCAGTGGGTATAATCAAGCTTTGTGCTACTATCAAAGTTTGTGCTTGGTTGACAGTGAAGTGCTCCGAAATCGCCACCTTCGGGTAGCTGCAAACCGTTAGCGGAATTAGATAAAATGAAAATACTAAAACGACTTTTAAAAATTGTATTCGCTCTCATTGGAGTGCTTGTCCTAATTGGAATCATTACACTTTGGGTTGATTCAATAGGGACTAATTACTTAAAGGTTAATAAGAACGAACCAACATCCAATAATTCTTATCTGATTACTCATGTCAATGTAATTCCAATGAACCGAGACACTGTTTTAGTAGACAAAATGGTGTATATAAAAGAGGGGATAATTGAAAAGATTGCAGACACTATTGAGGTCAGTGGAATTCAAATTTTTGACGCTGAGAACAAGTATCTAACACCAGGCCTTATTGATATGCATGTTCATGTTTGGGACAGGTATGAACTCGGTCTTTATTTATCAAATGGTGTAACTGCAGTCAGAAATCTTTGGGGTATGCCCATGCATTTGAGAATTAAAGAAGACGTAATTCATGGTAATATTATTTCACCAACCTTTTTTACAACAGGACCGAAATTAACAGGGTCAGAATTCATAGGTGACGATAATTTGAATCTAACTAATCCTAGTGAAGCTAAAGAAAAGGTGCTTTCATATAAAGAAAGAGGTTACGACTTTATCAAAACAATTTACGGATTGGATAAAGAAATCTTTGATGCCATAATTGAACAAGCTAAAAGTTATGAAATTGATATTGTCGCTCATCCCTCTCAAAAAGTACCATTTTCATATCATTTGAACCCACAAATTAAATCTATTGAACATGCCGAAGAAATTGTACAACAACCTTTAAAGTTTGATTTAGATACGATTAAACTTCAATCTATTATTGATTCAATTTCGCAGTCTAAACACACAAGTTATTGTCCTACAATTACGGTGTTTAATAATATCTATCAAATGATGATTGATGATTCAATTTTAGATTCAGAATCATTGGAGTACATGAATCCACTCATTAAAAAAGTTGATAGTAAAAAACAGTTTGAACGCTGGTTTAATGCCAAGCAAGAAGATCCTGCGACAGTTGAGCGGATAAAAAAGCAGCATGATTTTCACATTACCATTGTTAAAAAGCTACATGAAGCGGGTGTCACTATAATTTGTGGAACTGACGCAGGCATTGGGGTTACTCTTCCTGGTTTTTCAATTCATAAAGAACTAGCCTTTTATAAAGAGGCTGGTCTTTCTAATTATGAAGTTTTAAAAACAGCTACTGTAAACGCTTCTCAAGCGCATTCAATTATGGACCAACTTGGGACTATTGAAGAGGGCAAGATTGCAAACCTCTTATTAGTGGATGAAAATCCGCTAGTTGAATTGTCGTCACTTGAGAATCCGATTTACGTTTTTGTAAAGGGGCGAAAATTGAACAGAGAGACTTTGAATTCATATAATGAAAAAGCAAAGAACCGTAAGAATCTAATAGCTTCTGCTCTTAGGTATTTGGAAAACTTAATAATTGAAAAATAAACTACCGCTAACACCACCTATACGCAATGCCCTTCGGGACACTGCGCATAGCCAAACCGTTGTAGCACATTAAACGAAACCAATGACATCACTCTTTAAAACAGAAAAAGGAAAGGCGGAAATTTTAAGTTTATATGACCAAAAATTAGATGAACTTAATATTGAATTTGAATATTTAAAGATTGATTCTACTTTTGGAGAAACCAATATTATTGCAACTGGAAAATCATCAAATCCGCCAATTATATTAGTTCACGGTTCGAATGGCTGTGCACCAATTGCTCTCGAAACATATCCTAATTTAAGCAAGAATTTTAGAGTTTATGCAATTGATGTTTTGGCTCAACCAAACAAAAGTGCTGAAACAAGATTGAATATGAAAGATGATTCTTATGGGAAATGGATAAATGAAATAATTGATTCTTTAAAAATTGAAAATGTTATTATGGCTGGTTTTTCTTTTGGAGGATTAGTGATTTTAAAAACGCTTGAATTTGATGAAAGTAAAATTAAAGAAGTTTATTTATCTGCACCAGCTTACATTGTTAATGGAAACCCGCTAAAGGCTTTATTCAAAATATTTATTCCAATGAAAAGGTTTATGAAAACGGAGAAAGTCAAATATGTTGAGAAATTTTTATCAGAAGTTTTTACCGAACGTGACGAATTTGCAGTCAAATATTTATCAAAAGTATTCTTGCATTTCAAAATGGATTTTACACCTGTGCCTATAATAAATAAAATAAAAGCTAAATCTATCAAAACACCGATAACAATATTTGCCGGAAAAAATGACATACTTTTTCCTGGAAATAAAATGATTAAACGAGCGATAAAGATATTCCCTACATTGAAAACTATAAAACTTATTGAAGATTCTAAACACGTTCAAAACAAAATACAGAACGAATTGATTGAAAAGAATATACTGGAAAATAACGTGCTACAACAAAGTACTGTGGTAAAAAACAAGTAAAAATGCATTAACTTTTCACTAAAGTACTTCTATAGGTATCCTCATATATTAATCCTGATTTAGCAATTGCAAAGGCTTGTTTTAATAGCTTATTACATACTGCTATTAA
>JAGXIP010000229.1 GCA_024635585.1 Saccharicrinis sp.
GTGGGTTACCTATCGAACTTTGTACAGGATGGTCATTTTTGGTCGTTTTTGGCTTACTGTGCCGGTACTGGCGGCAGTATTTTAATTATCGGTTCGGCTGCCGGAGTGGCCGCTATGGGTATCGAAAAAATAGATTTTATGTGGTATCTCAAAAAAGTAAGCATTATTGCCCTTGCAGGCTACTTAGCTGGAGCATTTACTTTTTATATACAAACGATGATTTGGTAAATGTCATTGAATTTGTATTACCTATTTCTATGATTTCTCCGTATTAAAAAGGGTACTACAAGATTTATATATATGTTAGACAAGAAAATCATACTTAGTGCTTTTGGGCTTGCATTGATATTCGAGAGCTTGTTTATGCTTTTGTGCGTCGGGGTATCTATGATTTATGGCGAAGCAGATAGAAATGCACTTCTGATTTCCTTTGCTATAACCTTTATAACAGGCATGTTGTGCTGGCTCCCAAACCGCAAACACAAAAGAGAAAACCTTAAACGAGAGAGCTTTGTTGTAGTAACCTTAGTATGGGTAATAATGAGTATATTTGGTTCATTACCTTATGTATTAAGCCACTCTATAGGTAATTTTACCGATGCCTTTTTCGAAACCATCTCGGGATTTACCACAACCGGAGCATCAGTTATTACCAACATTGAAGCTTTGCCACACGGCATTTTATTTTGGCGTAGCATTACCCATTTAATTGGCGGAATGGGAATTATTGTGTTAGCTGTTGCGGTATTGCCCTATTTTGGTTTTGGTGGTATGCAATTGTATAGTGCCGAAGCTGCTGGAGTGACCAACGAAAAGTTGCATCCCAAAATAACCCGCACAGCGAAGAGTTTATGGGCTATTTATGTCGTTTTGATAGGTTTAGAAACCATTTTTTTGATGATCGGTGACATGCCTCTGTTCGATGCGTTGTGTCATAGTTTTGGAACCATTGCTTCTGGCGGTTTCTCAACAAAAAATGATAGTCTGGCAAGCTATTCGCCTTACATCCAGTATGTAGTAACCGTGTTTATGCTGTTTGCAGGAACTAATTTTGCCTTATTTTATTTTCTGGGGAAGGGACAATGGAAAAAATTTGTCACCAATGCCGAAATAAAAGTCTATTTTGGACTCATTGTAACAGCTTCCTTTATCATAGCCTGCACCCTATATGTTTTAAACGATGCTCCACTTGAATCCTCTATTAGAACAGCGATATTTCAAGTTAGCAGTATTGTTACCAGTACTGGTTTTGTAACAACCGATTATACTTTGTGGCACCCCTACCTAATTTTGATTATTTTTTTGCTCATGTTTAGCGGTGCCTGCGTGGGTAGCACCACGGGGGGCATCAAGCTTTTTAGGCACATGATACTGTTAAAAAATATCAGCATTGAGTTTAAAAGGATGACACACCCCTCAGCCATTATTCCCTTAAAAATAGGTCAAAAAGCAATTTCAACCGAGGTTGTTTATAAGGTGTTGGCATTTTTAGCTTTATATGTTATTATTTATGCCATCGGAACATTATGCTTGACTTTTGTGGGGATGGATATTCAGTCTGCCGCCGGGGCTGCAGCAACCTCAATGGGCGGTATTGGCCCGGGATTGGGAAGTGTGGGCCCGGTAAACAACTTTTTGAGTGTACCCCTATTAGGTAAGTGGATATTATCTGTTCTAATGTTGCTTGGTCGGCTCGAACTGTTTTCCGTATTGATATTATTTTCGCCAAATTTTTGGAGGCACAAGTAAAAAATCTGCTAACGTAATACAACTATGAAAACGAAATTATTTTTATCGGTACTAACACTTTTATTTTTTTTTAAATATTTCTAAAACCATGGCACAATCTGAAAACACCAATGTTGCAAGCGATAAATTAGTTGTAGTTTGGACAAGTGATGACCCACTCTTGGCTGAGCGTATGGTGTTGATGTACGCACACGCGGCAAAAAAAATGCAATGAAGATAATATTATAGAACGTAAACGGATTGAGAGCCGATCTAAAGTTTCACCGAATACCGACACACCAAACACCAAACACCAATACTACTGCTCGCTAAATACTGGTTTGGCAATAGGAGTCATATTTTTTACTATTGGTTTTAAAAAGACATCCGAATTGCGTGCTGCTAGTTTGTAATAGATGGACTTCGGGGGATTACTCTGGAAACAGTATAAAGCACTCGGTTGAAAAAACCGGGAATACAAATGATATTTTTTTTACCTTAAGATTTAAGGCTTTTGTGGAGCAATAATAATAGCTTTTAGGGCCTGGGAAAAAGGCAGATAAGGAAGCAAGATTGATGATAGCTCCCTTGCCATTTTTTATCATTTGTGGCGTAACCTGATGTGTTATCCTGGTGCTTGCCGTAACATGTACGTTGAGCATTTGTTACGCATCAGAAAAATCGTTTTTAAAATAATTGCCTATCAAGCCAAATCCGGCATTGTTTATCAGCAATTCAATGTTAGTGTATTTATCGATTACAGATAAAAAACCCACCAAATCATCGTTATTGCTCAAGTCGGCGGTAAATGTTTGCACACTCACTTGATAATGCATTGCGATACGCTGTTTCTGTTTGGTTAAGTTATCCGTCCTACGCCCGGTTAGTATTAAATTCCATCCATCTTTGGCAAGTGTTTCGGCAAATGTAGCTCCAAAACCACTTGAGGCTCCGGTAATTATGGCAGTTTTACGTGGGTTTGTCATTGGCAGTTACTTACTTAATTTTTGGGTTAAAGTTAAAAGTTTGCGCAGTTTCATTGCTCCTGTAAAAATAAGGATGAACTCCGGACTTCCTAAAAATATCATCCCTCAAATTGCGTATTCATCAGTTTTTGAAACTTAGAATTTCAATGCAATGACCATATACCAACCCACAATCCAACGATTAACTAATCCGTTAATCAGCAAATTAGCAAATCGCCGAATTAGCACATCAGCAAATCAGCAAATCAACTAATCAGCAAATCAACCAATCTAAACATTAAAAAATTTCACAAACCAATAAGGGTAAAACTTTACTTACATTGTCTTACATACAGAAGCCAAAAATTAATCTAATAGAAAATGCCATGAAAAAATCAAATATTCATCACCAACTATTAATGGTACTTTCCATTTTTGTTTTTATGGTTAGTATTCCCCCCACTTCTGTTTGCGCGGCGTCGCTAATCAAAGGCGAAGATATTTTACCCGATACACTTAACTCGGTGCAGTATCGCGGCAAAATTACGGACAGCCGTAGCAACGAAGCATTGGTGTTCGCAACCATAACGGTTGAAGGAACAAACATTGCAACAGTATCTAATTCTGAAGGTTATTTTTTATTAAAAGTACCTAAGGAAATGCCGCTTAGTACAAGTATCAATATTTCGTATCTTGGATACCGACAAAAAGATATTTTGCTATCGGCACTTAGTCACGATAAAAATAAGATTGAGCTCGATTTACTTTCTATATCGCTTTCTGAGGTTAATGTTGCACCTAAGGATGCACATCAAATTATTAGGGAAGTAATTAGCCGTAAGAAGGATAACTACATGCAGGAGCCCTTGCGCATGACCACGTTTTATCGTGAAACTATTAAACGAAGACGTACCTACGTTTCCTTGGCCGAGGCGGTTATTGATGTGTACAAGCAACCTTACTCGAGTTACCGTTTGGATGGGTTGCGTCTATTTAAAGCACGTAAAGATGCCGATTATAGTAAAATGGATACCATCACCTTTAAATTACAAGGTGGCCCATATTCTGCCCTGATGCTGGATGTTATGAAAGATCCTTATAGTATTTTAAGTGCGGAGGAAATGGATTATTATGATTTTAACCTCGACAATATAACCATGGTAGATAATAAGATTATTTATATTATCGACTTTAAGCAAAAAAAATATATTGAGGATCCATTGTTTTATGGGAAGTTCTATATTGATGTTGAATCTTTAGCCATAACCAGTGTTAATTTTAGTATTAATATTGAAGATAAGAATAAGGCTTCGGCTATGTTTATTAAACGCAAACCTGCCGGAGCAACCGTGTATCCTACCGAAGCCAGCTATTTGGTAAACTATCGGAAGCAAGATGGCAAGTATTTTTATAGTTATTCGCGGGGTCAGATTACTTTTAAAATTAATTGGAAAAAGAAATTATTCAACACACTGTACACCTCTACTTTAGAAATGGCGGTAACAGATTGGGAAATGGCCACGGAGCGTCGGTTTAAAGGAAGCGAAAAGATTAAACCCGACATGGTTTTGCAAGATAATGTAGAAGGTTTTGAAGATCCACAGTTTTGGGGCGATTATAACGTTATTGAACCCGAGTCGTCCATTGAGTCTGTCATTAAAAAAATACAAAAACGATTGGATAAAATAGAGGAATAGAAAGGGAATCCTCACGTTTACCCTCACCCGGCGATTATAAGCATTTTGCTATTGTCACCGGGTGAGTATGATTTAAAACCGAGAAGATATAATACTTTACTTTTTCTTACAATATCTTATTATCAATAAGCTGTTGAAAGGTATCGTTCATGGTTTCTTCCAACGGACGATAGCGAATGCCAAGAGCCGTTTTGCTTTTGCTGTTGTCACCAATCCATGGATAACTAACGTTTCTGCATATAAATTTGCGGGTAAGGGCTTTGTTTAGGATTGGACCTACTAACCATAACAACCACTTAGGCAGTTCCTTTTTTGGGATGGGATATTTATCGCCGTACTTGGGCTGTAGGGTTTGAGCCATATTTAAAAAGAAAGTATTATGGCCTGAGATAATATGTCGACCTTTGGCTTCGGGTACAAAACCCGCTTGGTAATGTGCAAAAGCGAGGTCGCGAACATCCACAACGCCAAAGCCCAGTTTGGGTACTCCGGTTTTAAAAGTGCCATCGCCAAATTGCTTGATAATCCGAAAGCTTTCGGATGTATTATCCAATGGATTGATGGCAGGGCCGAGCACCAGTGATGGATTGATGGTGATTAAGTCCCAACGCGATTGTTTGTTGTGAATTTCCCAGGCCTCTTTTTCGGCCAATGTTTTTGAATAGGAGTAAGCACCGTGCTTTGCTGTAGAACTCGTGTTCCAAATTTCTTCGGTAAAAATATGATTGGGCGTATTTTTGAGGTCGGCATTGTCGCCAAAAATAGCAGCGCAACTGCTGGTTACTACCACCCGTTTTACCGAGGGTGTATTGTTGGCTTGCTCCAACACGTTACGCGTGCCCAGCTGCGCAGGCTCAATTAAATCCTTTACCGGGTCGTTAACGTCCAATGCAAAAGGCGAGGCAGTATGAAAAACCAATTCGCATCCTTCCATGGCCTGGGCGTAGGAGCCCGGCTGTAATAAATCTGATTTAAAATATTTTATTTTACCCGGTGCATCTACGGCCAATTCATTTAAATAAACCAGCTTCTCGTTATTCTCCGGGTTTCGCACGGCGGCATGAACGGTAATGCCCTCGTCCAACAGCCTTTTCACCAACCAACCAGCAACATATCCGGTTGCACCTGTAACTAATACCGGTTTTGTTTTATCTATTTGCGTCATTAGATGTGTTTTAAGTTTTTGTGTTTCTGAGTTTTGTAAAATGGAAGTTTTTTTCAATAAGACATCTGGACATAATTAATTGGGTGAGTAGAGTTGAGACTTTAGCCTTTCATCTTATAAGGGTCTTGTCTGGAATCGAAGATGTCCGTTATATATATGTAGTCGCCAATAATCTTGTAATGACTTGTTATTATCCTACGAGAATCTAAATTTAAATGTTCCAAATAGGGTTCTTTTTGACCCTGATATGGCTGTAAAAGCAAGGTGTCTGCTTTATCTAGAATTCTATCTCTTATTTCAAATAATTTTTCTTGCGCTATGTAAGGAGCAATAAAATCTAGTGCTTCCTGAAGACTTACAAGGGCTTGCTCGGTGTAAATAAGTTTCATTAACGAACTAAATTAGAAGTCCTTTGCTCAATTTCAGCTCTTGTAAAAACTTTACCAGATTGGATGTCCGCCTCAGATTTAATAGCTCTACTTTCTAATTTGGATATTAAAATTTCTTCCTTGCGAAGCTTTTCATAAAACTCATTTATTGTACTTTCATTTGCGATGTGCAAATGACTGTGTATGAAGTCTCTTTTTTCTACTGCGTTCATAATTTTTAGTTTTATTCCAACAAAGTTAACGATTTAAGCTCAATTTTGTTATTTTTTTAATAGATGATATATCACTACACTTCTGCGTAATTTTTCCATAAGGCACATCTAACACTGATTGTTTTAAAATATTAGTATTGAAAACAAGATGGTTACGCCGTTTGGATGAAAACATTTTTCCGGCTATCTTTGTTTAGTTAGGTGAAAACAGTAACGAAAAATAACTGCGAACAAAAGGCGTTCGCCCGACTGTACGTCACAATAAAAAAGCACTTCACGCCCCTGCCCATCTGCTTCTTGGCCGACGGCTATACCCAAACAATACGGCGTTCTCTATCTGCAAAAAGTACGGATGGCAGCTTTCTAAAGGTCAATTGCCTGAAGACATTCAACGAAGAAGTGCAGCTGTTGAGGGCAACAACCCTTAAACGAGAGATGTACAGTGCACACAAGACCTTCAGTACAACGCTCCAATACCTTTGCCTGAACGACATAGAGTATGGGAAGTGCCACTTTTCGTGGGTCAAATGTGTCGAGGACATCGTGTATGCCGAATGTATAAGATAAAATGTATTTAATGCAGGAAATATTACTGTCGTGGAAAATCTGTATTGTCAAAGACCACTGCTATGCCCAGCCAGAAAGGTATTTGAATGGCCTACCGAAAAAAGACATACGCTGAAACGTTGCGAACAATACGATCGTGACGAAATAACAAAATATGAGTACGAAGCAAAGAGAAAAGAGATTAACAACCAACAAATAAATATAATGAGATGAAAAATTATGACACAAAAAGTAAGTTTAGGCAGATCATGGTGTGCTCCATACTTTTATTATATGGTTTAAGCACATTTGCGCAAGAATATTCAGCGATAGAAGATGTGGATATTTTAGAAGAACAAAAAACTGTTTTGATGAGGGATTATCCTCACATCTTTACAGGGGTAGAAATAAAAGATGTACGGAAAATTAATTCTAAACATTCAAAAGTATTTTATGAAAATGGCAATCAGCAATACGAAGCTGTTGTTAATTCCGACAGAAAAGATATGCTACTTGTAGCCACATGCAGGGTAATAAGTGAAAAGGAAATGCCCGAGGTGGTGATGGATGCTTTTAAAAATTCCAAATACGAAAATTGGGATATTATAGAAACATTTGAGGTGACAACTCCTGATTCAGGCTTGTTTTATAGAATTGATGTTTCAAAAAACAATACAATGAATGAAAAGGAGGAAATCAAATCAATTTTTTATACGCACCTGGGGCAGTACAGAAAACCTCCTTATTAAAATACAACGAGCCATGGATATTTCAGAAAAAAGACCCGAAAATAAGGATGATTCCTGCATGGTACCACGCCCTGTGGAAGGGAAAAAAGGTTTTGTAGAGGTAGATACCGCCTGGGGCAAAATTCAACCCATGCAGGCAGCCGAAGGTGTACTTACAGTGGATGAATTGGAGGTGCACAAATTCCAGGAAAAAGGGATGCAGCTTATAGATGGCCGCATACCCGATTTCTACGAACAATCAACCATCCCGGGAGCTAAAAATATTCCCCATAACTTAGTGGCAGAACGGATGGACGAATTGAATCGCAACCAACCAGCCATCTTCTTTTGCAACGGACCGCAATGCCCTCAATCGCCCGATGCCATCCGAAACCTTATAAAAGCAGGCTATCCCGCCAACAAAATACGCTACTACCGAGGTGGCATGCACGATTGGGTAACCCTGGGCTTACCAATAAAAACCACCGATTAAGGCTTTCTTGATTCGATATCAAATTATCCTATTGTTTTAAAATGATTTTGTACCTTTGAAACAAACCCATTCATTATTAACCTTTTAAAAATAAAAAACATGAATTACTACATCAGTACAAAACTAAATACCAATTTTAACGATGCCATTACACGCGTAACCGAACAGCTAAAAAAAGAAGGCTTTGGCGTGTTAACAGAGATTGACGTACATAGTACCTTGAAAAAAAAGCTGGACGTTGATTTCAGGAAATACAAAATCCTGGGTGCCTGCAACCCCAGTTTTGCCCACAAGGCGCTGCAACAAGAAGATAAGATAGGTCTAATGCTGCCCTGTAACGTAATTGTGCAGGAGCTCGCCAACGGACAAGTTGAAGTAGCAGCCGTTGACCCTGCTGCCTCCATGATGGCGGTAGAAAACGATAAACTGGCCGGCATCGCTACCGAAGTAAAACAAATGCTTGAAAAAGTAATCGGAAATTTATAAAAAAAGTAAATAGATAGGGACTCAGGATATACTAATTAAGTCCATTTAGAGCCTGCTCCGCCTTAGCGGAGGCTCTTGATGTATTACCCACTATATTCCATAGCCCTTATTTTAATATCAAAAGGAATTTCTATTTCTGCTGACATTCCATGGCTCGGACTAAAGTCTCTTAAAAGCAATCACAAACCAGATAAGGAAAACAAAAATGAGAAATCTATTTATCCTCTTTCTAATATTTAGCCTGCCGCTCACATCGCAGGCACAAATAGGGCTGATTACGGTTGAAAGCAACCATGATGTACAACAAACTGCCACAAGCCTTGAGAAATTGATAAAACAAAAAGGGCTCACTTTTTTTGCTAAAGTTGACCATACCCAAAATGCTACCAAGGTAAACATGGAACTCAGTCCTACAGTTTTGTTAATTTTTGGCAACCCAAAACTGGGAACACCGCTAATGCAATGTGGACAAACCTATGCTATTGATTTGCCGCAAAAAGCGTTGATATATGAAGACAAGGATGGCCGGGTATGGATAGCATACAACGACCAGGCGTATTTGGCTGAACGCCACAATCTGTCAGATTGCGAAGATTCAATTAAAAAAGTGGAAAGTGCACTTTCCGCATTGATACAAGAAGCGGCAAACTCATTATGATTTTAATGATGTCAGTTTATTACCATAGCTTGAAAGTCATTTCGCAAAACATAAAGAATATTCTAGAAACGGATATTTCGAGAATCGAATAATTATGAAATTTAGAATATGGATATTAACAAAAAACGAACACCGAAAAGAGAAGAAACACAGATGATACCACAGCCGGTAAAAGGCTTAAACGGATTGGTACGGGTAGATACCACTTGGGGAATCATCCAGCCATTGACTGTGAGGAAAGATGTCCGTACCGTGGATGAAATAGAAGTGAACGAGTTCTTGGAAAAAGGGCTGCCAATAATCGACGCCCGGACACCCGATTTTTATGCTGTTTCAACCATTCCAGGAGCAAAGAATATTCCCCACAATGAAATAATAGAACGGATGGGTGAACTGAATCGCGACCAGCCCGCCATTTTCTTTTGTAACGGGCCGCAATGCCCACAGTCGCCGGATGCTATCCGCAACTTGCTAGAAGCCGGTTACCCACCTGATAAAATGCTGTATTACCGCGGCGGCATGCACGATTGGATAACTATGGGCTTGCCGGTGGTGGAAAATAAAAAATAGGAGATAAAAGAAATAAAGGCTTATGAATGCGACAAATGATTTGAAACCGATTTTAATAAACATGAAATTTACTTTTATAAGCATTGCTATTTTTGTTTCGGCAGGGTTTACCGCACTTTCTCAAACAGATACCACCACTTACCACCTGACTTTGAAACAGGAAACTGTTAACAAAGCGGGCAAAGACCTCATGGGCATGACCATTAACGGGCAAATTCCCGGTCCAACGCTTCGTTTTACCGAAGGTGGTTACGCAGTTATCTATGTAAAAAATGAGATGGACGAAGAAACTTCCGTCCACTGGCACGGAATATTGCTACCTAATTTTTTTGACGGGGTGCCCTACCTTAATACACCCCCTATCCTACCTGGCGAAACGCAGAAGTACGAGTTTCCGCTCAAACAAGCGGGCACTTACTGGTATCACTCGCACACCATGCTGCAGGAACAAAGCGGCGTGTATGGCTCATTGGTAATTGAGCCTCGTGAAAAAACATTAGATTACGACAAAGACCTGGTGTTGGTGATTTCGGACTGGACAAACGAAAAACAAAAAAATGTGCTACGCTTTCTGAAACGGGGAACAGAGTGGTACACCATCAAAAAAGGAACAGCAACCCCCTTGAACCAGGTTATTGCCAGGGGGGCATTGGGAGCACAGCTCAACTTCTGGAAACAGCGCATGGAAGGTGCAGATATCGCCGACATTTATTACCCGGCTTTTTTAATA